>USOR01000147.1 GCA_900556425.1 uncultured Coriobacteriaceae bacterium | reverse complement strand
GCATGAGGCCGACGCGAGCCGTATCGACCAGATTGCACGCGTGTTCCCGCTCATCTTCTTCCTCGTGGCAGCGCTTGTCTCGCTCACGACGATGACGCGCATGGTGGAAGAGGAGCGCATGCTCATCGGCACCTATAAAGCGCTCGGCTATGGCAATGCGCGCATATGTTCCAAGTACCTCATATATGCATTGCTCGCCAGTGGCATGGGAAACATCGTCGGCATACTCCTGCTTTCGCAGGCGTTGCCCCAGCTCATCATGAACTCGTACGCCATCATCTACGCACTGCCCATCAGTTCCTCTCCCATCGATGTTCCCATTGCGCTGTTTGCCTTCGCCTTGAGCGTGGGCATCACCTTGCTGGCAACCTTGTTCGCCGTGCTTTCCTCGCTGCGCGAACGCCCCGCGCTCCTCATGCTGCCGCGCGCGCCCAAGGCCGGCAAGCGCATCTTGCTCGAGCGCATCGGGCCTATCTGGCGTAGGCTTTCGTTTTCGAGCAAGGTTACGACACGCAACCTCTTCCGCTACAAGCGACGTTTCTTCATGGCTGTCATCGGCATCGCCGGTTGCACGGCGCTTCTGCTCACGGGCCTGGGCCTGCGTGATGGTATCAACGACATCATCGAGAAGCAGTTCGGGCAGATACAGCACTTCAACTTGGAGATCACGACGAATGCGGAGCAAGACTCTCATAATGCGCATATCGTCGAGGAGATTCTCGCTAATTCGGATATCGTGACCGACACGATGCAAATCGGACGCGAAAACGCCATCGTCACGCGGGAAGGCGCCGATAAGGACATCCGTGCAGCGCTCGTCGTACCAGCCGATCTCGAACGTTTCGACGCATTCTACACGCTGCGCGAACGTGTTGGCCATGCGCCGCTCGCGCTTGGCGAGACGGGGGCTGTCGTTACCGAGAAACTTGCAAGCGAGCTTGGCATCTCCGTTGGCGACACGATCGAGATCTACGATCAAAGCATGGTCGGAGAGCGCGAGGGCGTAGCGCACGAGGTCACCGTATCCGGCATTGCCGAGTACTACACCGGTCAGGGCGTCTTCATGTCACCTGCATCCTATGCGGCCGTCATGGGCACGCCATGCGATTTCGCCGAGACCATCTGCATGGCATACGCTCCGCTTGACCAGCGCACGGCGCTTGCCAACGAGCTGCTCGACGTCGGTGGCGTCGAGGTCGTGAGCTTCTACGATGAGGTTATCGAGACCTATCGCACGATGCTGCGCACTGTCAATGCCGTGGTTTGGGTGCTCATCATCGCGGCCGCGTTGCTTGCCTTCGTGGTGCTCTACAACCTGACGAACATCAACATCAACGAACGCATGCGCGAAATCGCGACGCTCAAGGTGCTCGGCTTCACACCGCGCGAGACCAATGACTACATCTTCCGCGAGACCATTCTGCTCACCATCATCGGCGCGCTAATCGGCTGCGTGCTGGGCATTGGCATGGAGAGCTTCGTCGTGGTGACGGCAGAGGTCGACGAGATGATGTTCGGTCGCGACATACACCTCTTGAGTTTCGTGATCGCCTTCGCGCTCACGATTGTGTTCTCGATTATCGTCTCGCTCGCCATGCGCCCCAAGATCAGGGCCATCGACATGGTCGAGAGCCTCAAGTCGGTCGACTAGGCCCTACATCGGGATTTGGCGCACGACGCGCTGGTAACGCGTGGCACGAGCGGCGCCCACCTTCTCGATGGAGTGTTCCTTTTGCATCTTCTGCAGAATGCGCTCGAGCGTCTTTTGGCTCATCATCGGGTTGGACTCGAGAATCTCGATCTTGCTCACCGGCTCGTCGATGGACTGGAAGTACTGCCTGATGGTCTTCTCGTTGCTGCCGCGCACGCTCAAGGCGGAGGTGCGGTCGGTGAGGTCCTCGTAGCACTTGAGAATGACGTCGAGCATGTACTCGACGAAAGGCGTGTAGTCGTTTTCGCCGGTCTCCCAGCCCTGGGCGCTTTCCTTCATGGTGCCGAAGTAATCGTCCTGGGTTGCCTCAAGCTCCGAGTCGATGGAGACGTAGCGACCGACGGTGAAGTCGATCTTGTCGAACATGAGCGACGCGAGCAGGCGCGACATGCGGCCCGTACCCTCGTCGAAGGGATAGATGCAGACGAAATCGAGCAGGAAGATGATGCTCGCCAGCAGGGGACTGTAGGTCTTCTCACGCAAGGCGTTGCTATAGGCATTGCAGAGCTCGCGCATCATGGCCGGCACATCCGGCGCACTCACGAGATCGGTGCGGATGCCGTGATATTTGACCGGGCCATCCGATGGCATGAAGCTCGTCTGGCCATACGATGCCGCGCGGGCGCGATCGCCACCACGCCACTTGCCGACGCTCTTCACGTCATCGGCGTAGCGGAAGAGATCGCTGTGCAGCTGAAGGATAATGGCCGGAGATATGCGCAGCGTGGAGTAGCTGTTGTCGATGGTCTCGAGTACGGATCGATAGCCGAGCACGGCCTTGTCGGCATCCGTGTTGGCTCGCTCCTTGCCGTCGAGCAGCTCGCGCAAATGCTTCTCTGTCACCTTGATGCCCTCGAGGCGGCATGAGGCGCCCGCATCGCGCGTCTTGGCGATTTCGTTGAGCTTCTCGAGCGTGTCCTGACCCGTGACGGACGCGATGGGCAGGATGCCTTTTCCCTCGTGAATTTGGGTGAGCGTCGCGACGATGCTGGGGGTGAAGAGCTTTTGCAGGGTGGCGTTGTAATCTAAATCGCGCATATCGAGGCCGTTTCTATTGAATGACGGACAAATACATAAAACTGACCAAATTATATAACCTCATGTCGTTTTGGACAAATAGACTTTTTCTCAGAAGGTGCGTGGCAAATCGTTTCGTCCGAGTACAATGGGCAGCATGCATAATTCGGGTGCCTGTACGAGGGAGACCAGAATGGAACCGACGACAAACCGTGGGACGCGTTACGATGACGCCGATCACGTCGGACTGCGGACGAATGACCAAAACGCCACGCAGGATATGAACGAGAAGAGCTTCTTCGATGCCGAGGAATATCTCGAGAGCTTCTCGGCGCTCGGGACGAGCATGGCCCAGGGTCGCGATCTCAAGAAGAAGCGCAAGGCGCTTGACGAGTACAAAAAAACGCTCGCCACGCTCAAGCAGGCCTACGATGACCGTGTGAACATCGCGCTCAATCACGAGTCAATACTCGTCGACCAGGAGCACATTATCGCGGCGACCAACTCCGATATCGAACGCGCCACGCGCAATCGCGAGGATATCGAGGCCAAGATCGCCGAGGCCAACGATGACCTTGCCGACCTCAAGCGCAGGCAGGCGAAGGAGCGCCGTCCGCTCGAGGACGAGCTCGACCTGCGCAACGCCGAGCTTGCCTCGGCAAAAGACGAGCTCAAGCAGGTGAAGGCCCAGCGCGACTCCCTCGATCTCTTCGATGCGGACTCGCCTGCGGTTGCCTCGACGGAAGCGGCCCACGATGCCGTGGTCGACAAGGTCAACGGCAAACTCGAAGCTGCCAAGGCCGCGCAACGCAGCGCCCAGAAGGCTCTCGATGCACGTGAGAAAGAGGAGCGCTCCAAGCAGAAGCGCGCGCTCGACGGCATCAAG
>USOR01000146.1 GCA_900556425.1 uncultured Coriobacteriaceae bacterium | reverse complement strand
CTGTCACATCCATGGGTGTGACAGAAACCCCGTCCCCACTGTCACACCCTATTATCCTCTTCTCAGAATGTACAAATCTCGCAATGTGTCATGCGTTCGTACACGATGCATGCGCACTGTTCCCAATCGAAGACGAATCGAAGACCTTGGGAATTGAAGGCCCCTTTCTACTCTTCCAAGATGGATGCATAAGGTGGCGAGCCATGCGCGAATCACCCCGCGTGCGTCGTTCGTCGCATCGTGAAGAGGAAAGGGAGAACAGATGAAGGAGATCAAGACCACGCTCCAAAGCATCGCGTGTGGCGGAACGGGCGGTGAGATTACCGCGGTCGATACCATGGATGGCAAGATCTTGCGCATTCGCCCATTCAGGAACGACACCGCCTACACCAAGGAGGAGCTCGCGCCTTCGATGTGGAAGATCGACGTCGACGGCAAGGTGTTCGAGCCGAGCATCAAGACGTGTCCCAACTGGATAGCGCTCGCGTACAAGAACCGCGTCTACTCGAAGAACCGCGTTCTCAAACCGCTCAAGCGCGTCGACTGGGAGCCGGGCGGAGACCCCGCCAAGATCAATTCCGCAAACCGCGGCAAATCGAAGTTCGTCGAGATCAGCTGGGACGAGGCACTCGACATCGTCGAGTCCGAGCTGCGTCGAGTCATCGACAAGTACGGACCGTATTCGGTGATCTGCATCGGCGAGGACGGTCATCGCGAGTCCAAGGACCTGCACGCCGGTGGTGGCATGCACGCCACGCTCATGGACAAGCTGGGCGGCTACACGCGCGAGACGCGCACGCCGGACTCGGTCGAGGGATGGTACTGGGGCGCCAAGCACGTCTGGGGCGCAGGCGCCAACAAGGGTCTTGGTCTGGTCGCGCCACCCGAGACGGGCTACAACTCGTGGAACGTCCTGCTCGACATCTGCCAGAACTCCGAGATGCTCGTCTTCGATGCGGGCGATTACGAGCTCACCACCAATTACGCCAGCATGTTCCTCTCGCAGGTCATGGGGTATTGGGAGAAGCTCGGCAAGGAGATGATCTGCGTCGACCCGTTCTGCAACTACACCTCCGTATGCCACACCATGAAGTGGATTCCCATCCTTCCCAACACCGACGCGGCCTTCCACTTCGGCGTCATCTACACGTGGCTGACCGAGGGTCTCTACGACAAGGACTACGTCGAGACGCATACCGTGCACTTCGACAAGATGGCTGACTACGTGCTGGGCAAGGAGGACGGCGAGCCCAAGACCCCCGCATGGGCAGCCGAACGCTGCGGCGTTCCCGCCTGGACCATCAAGGCCTTTGCGCGCAACACGGCCAAGAAGGCGACCTCGCACGTGCACTACAGTTCCGGCTCGATCAAGACGCCGTACAGCCATGAGCCCGCCCGCACCTCGGCCTACCTGCTCGCCCTGCAGGGCCTGGGCAAGCCGGGCGTGCAGCAGTACCACCTGAGCGCGCAGGTTACCGCCAAGGAGACCATCGCACGCTCGACCACGGCACCGTTCACCATGGCCATCCAGTGCCGCATGTTCTTCCCCAGTGCGCAGTCGCTGCCGCGCACGATGATCGCCGAGGCGCTGCAGACCGGCAAGGCCACGTGGTGGGGCAGCCCCTGCATCGTCTACGTCGAGACGAGCGAGCAGTTCCAGGAGTTCAACTATCCCGGCAACCCCAAGGCGGCGCTCGCGATGCAGCAGGCCATGGCCGAGCGATTCGGCAAGCCCATTCCCACCGAGGAGCCCAAGGTCAACCGCATCCACTTGCTGTGGTCGGAGAAGCCCTGCAACATGAACTGCTGGGACGGCGGCTTCAACTACCAGGATGCCATCCGCACCGACGAGGTCGAGTGCTTCATCACCAACCACCAGTGGCTCGAGAACGACTCGCTGTTCGCCGACCTGGTGCTGCCCGTCACGACCTGCGTCGAGGACAACGATGACATGGGCGCCTCCTCGCAGGTCCCCGTGCGCCATGCCGGCCTCACGCCCGCGGCCATCGAACATCAGGGCGAGTCCTTCTCGGACTTCGAGATCGCCTGCAAGATTGGCGAGCGCTTTGGCGTGCGCGAGGAAATCGACAAGGGCATGAGCGATGACATGTGGATCGAGACGGCCTTCCAGAGCTCGCGCCTCGTCGAGGAGATCGATTGGGACACCTACAAGGAAAAGGGCTACTACTATCCCAAGCTCGAGGAGAACTGGGAGCAGATGGCCCCCGGCATGCGCAACTTCTACGAGAATCCCGAAGAGTACCCGCTCGACACGCCCACGGGCAAGATCGAGTTCTGGAGCCAGGCGCTGGCCGACAACTTCCCCGGAGGGATGGACCCACGACGAGACCTTCTGGGGCGAGCGCTGCAAGAAGTACCCGCTACTCGTCACGGCAAATCCCGCCAAGTGGCGCGTGCACGTGCAGGGTGACGACATCAAGTGGTTCCGCGAGATTGAGACCTGCAAGGTCAAGGGCAAGGACGGCTACCTCTACGAGCCGCTGTGGCTGGCTCCCGAGGACGCCGAGGCTCGCGGCATCAAAGACGGCGATATCGTCAAGATGTTCAACGAGCGCGGCACGATTCTGTGCGGTGCGCGCATCTCCGAGCGCGTGACGGCTCGTAGCGTCGTCATCGCCAAGGGCAGCCGCGTGGACCCGATCGCCCCCCATCTGGACCGCGGTGGTGCCGCGAACCTCATCTGCCCGGGCAACCAGGTCTCCAAGCACTGCAAGGGCTTTGCGGTCACGGGCTACCTGGCCGAGGTCACCAAGGTCACCGACGAGGAGTACGAGGGCTGGAAGCGCGACTACCCCGAGGCGTTCGCACGTGACTACGACCCGGCCATCGGCATCAACCGCAAGTCCTGGGTCATCGAGAAGTAGGAGAGAGGTCATATCATGAAGGTATTCGTTATCGACGCTGCCCGTTGCGTCGGCTGCCATAACTGCCAGATCGGCTGCAAGGACGAGCATTGCGGTAACTGCTGGATGCCCTACGCCGAGGAGCAACCCGAAATCGGCCAGTTCTGGATGAAGGTCGAGCAGAAGGAACGCGGACACAAGCCGCACGTCAAGGTGAGCTACACGCCGCGCCTGTGCAACCACTGCGGGGACGCTCCCTGCATGAGGGCAGCCAAAGACGATGCGGTCTACCGTCGCGACGACGGCCTGGTCATCATCGATCCGGTCAAGGCCAAGGGCCAGAAACAGATCGTCGACGCCTGCCCGTACCACGTCATCTACTGGAACGAGGAGAAGGAGATTCCGCAGAAGTGCACGGGTTGCGCGCATCTCATCGATGATCCCGAGCAGCCCATCCACACACCGCGCTGCATGGACAACTGCCATCTCGACGTCATCCAGTTTGGCGAGGCCGAGGACTTCGACCTGACGGGTTGCGAGGTGCTCCATCCCGAGTACAAGACCGATCCGCATGTCTACTACCGCAGCCTGCCCAAGAAGTTCATCGCCGGCACGGTGTACGACCCGGAGACCGAGGAGATCGTCGAGGGCGCGACCGTCACTGCGACCTGCGCCGAGGGAACGGTCACAGCAACGACCGACAGCTGGGGCGACTTCTGGCTCAAGGACCTGCCGGATGCCGAGTGGCGTGTCGAGATCGAGAAGGGCGGCAAGA
>USOR01000145.1 GCA_900556425.1 uncultured Coriobacteriaceae bacterium | reverse complement strand
TGTTTGGCGTATAATGAATGTCATCAAAACAACCGCTTAAGGGAGGGGACAATTCTATGTTCAAAAAAGTGATTGCTCTATCGACCGCGGCCATGATTCTGCTGACGCCGATGAGCGCAAGCGCCGTGAGTTGGGGAGAAGTTGTCAATGGTTTGACGACGAAGGGCTCGTACACGGATGGCAAGCTGACCGCCAAGCAGGTGGGCCAGGTCACCATCGTCGCCAAGCTCGATTCCAACCCAAAGATCAGCGTCCAACTCCCCATAACCGTCCAGCAAGGACCCGTCACTGATATCGAAGACGGCAACCCGGGAGCCCCCGGCACCAAGATCATGTTCCGCCTCTATAACCCCAACTCCGGCGAGCACTTCTACACCGCCAGCGTCGTGGAACGCGACCATCTCATCAGCGTCGGCTGGAACGACGAGGGAACCGGCTGGACCGCTCCGGAAAACTCCAGCTCGCCTGTGTATCGCCTCTACAACGCCAATGCCGGTGACCACCATTACACGACCAGCGTCGTGGAACGCGACCATCTCATTTCCGTGGGCTGGAATGACGAGGGCATCGGCTGGTATTCCGATGACGCACAGGCCGTGCCGCTATATCGCCAGTACAACCCCAACGCCATCGCAGGTTCGCACAACTACACCACGAGCACGGTGGAGCGCGACCATCTCATCAGCGTTGGGTGGAATGATGAGGGTATCGGCTGGTACGGCATGTAGACCCTGTAGGGCAACTGTGAACATTTTGTGTGAGAGAGTCGCATTGACATCTGCTGCGCGCCGATAAACACGGAAAAGGTTACATTTAGCTGCCGTTTTCCCGCCAAATGTGACTCTCTTGCTGCGGAAACGCGCTTTGCGGAGATATAATCGCAGCGTGAAAACCGGAGCTCACACCAACAGCACGAATTCCCGCGTGCGTAGTCGCATGCGCGCGGTTCTCTCCTCATGCCTTGCCGCGGTCTTGCTATGCGCGGTTGGCGGCTTCCTCCTCATCAGGGAATCAGGACCCCAGCAGGAGCCTCCCGTAGCCACCGAGGCCATCGCAGCCGATGACCAGCAAGCGTCCTCCGAAGACCAATCGCAACCGGAAGAGATTCGCAGTGACGAGGATATAGCCCGCGATATCGAACTCGGCTATGTCCACGATGAGCTCGTGCTTTCCTTCGATCCCGGCACGAGCGCCGACAGCATCAACCAGGCCCTCGCCTCGTATGACTTTGCCGCAACAAAGGACGTCTCGGACCAGGACCTCGATAACGGCTTCGTCAAGGTCGCTCTCGCCGATGGCGCCACCGTGGAAGACTCCGTCGCAACCCTCAAAGCATCAGGGCTGGCGGCTCAGCCCAACTACCTCTACGAGATTGCCGAAGGCGATTTGCCCACGGAAGCAGAGGCAGGTGCACTACCAAGCATCGAGCCCAGCGCGGCCGTCACCATCAATGACCCCGAACGCGGAAACCAATGGGCACTTGACTCCCTGGATGCCTACAAGGCCTGGGGCATCACCAAAGCAGGCGAGACCGCCGAGGGCACGGTTCGCGCAAACCGCGTTTCCGTCGCCGTCATCGATACGGGATGCACAATCGGGCATATCGACCTGAAGGACAACGTCCTTGCCTCCTATAACGCGAAAACCAACCAGACCGGTGCCGCCGCCGTCGCCGACACTAACAGCCATGGCACGCATGTGGCCGGAATTGTCTCTGCCAGAACGAATAATGGCGTTGGTGTTGCCGGCGTCTCGTATAATGCCGGTCTCGTCATAATCAACGCCACCAACGGTGGTACGGGCGAGGATAGGCATATGTTCGAGTCGACCACCTTGGCACAGGCGTACACCTGGCTCTTCCGGCAATCGACCGCGGACAGCTCCAAAACCAATGCCGAGTACTACAACGTCCGCGTCATCAACATGAGCCTTGGCGGCAAGCACAGCGCGAACTTCGTAAGCGACGACATACTAACGACGAAAATCAAGCAGGCGCGTAACGGCGTCTGGGTTGATTCCAATCGCAACGAAACCCACCATGACAGCATTCTCACCGTTACGGCGGCCGGCAACGCGGGAACCGATGCACCGGTCCCCTTCGTCGACTATCCCGGTGATTATGAATCTTGCCTCACGGTCATCAACCTCACGCGAAACTATGGATGGACCACCACGAATAACGTGGTCGGACGCTACGCCGATTCGAACTACAACGTCGACAATACCCGCATCAAGAACATCGGCGCACCGGGCACGAACATCCGCAGTACCCTGAACTCCGCCGGATCCTACGGGGCCAAGAACGGAACCTCCATGGCCGCACCCTACGTTTCCGGTATCGCCTCCCTGCTCTTCACGGAAAACCCCGACCTCACCGCCGATCAGGTAGTCGACCTCGTTTACGCCACGGCCACAGACGTTGACGCGCCCGGCTGGGATCGTGAGACCGGCTACGGCGAGATCAACGCCTACCATATCCTCCAGGTCGTCAGTGCCCAGCTCGGCGGTAGCGAGAACATCGAGTACAAGAACCGTCAGGCCGTCGCCATCGAGTACGGAGACGGGACGGGCTGGGAAACCTACGGCTCAACTGAGCAATGGGAATGGAGCATCGATAACTCCGACACCATCGAGATGACAGTCGACCCGGACACACAGAGCGTCTCGCTCGTCGGCCAGAAGCCGGGCTCTGCCACAGTTACCGCCACGTTTAAGGGTGTAGACGGCAATCCCATAGAGGGCGTCTCCATCAGCAAGACCTACACGGTCATGCCCCTCGACATCTCGAAAGCCACCGTGACGGTCCCTGGCGAGCATGCCTATACCGGTCATGAAGTCGAACCCAAGCCCCTCGTGTCCATGAGCGGCACCGAGCTCATCGAAGGCGTCGACTACACCGTAAGCTATAGCGATAACGTCGAAATCGGCGAGGCAACCGTCACCATCACGGGCATCGGAAATGCCGCCGGCACCGCGAGCGGCACCTTCGCCATCGGCAAGGCGGACATCTTCCCGGCCACGCTCAGCTCGATAGCGCCGCTCCCCTATACCGGCGAGGCACACGAGCCCACGCCCACCGTCACGCTCGCGGGCTTTGGCGCGCTTGTCGAGGGCACCGATTTCACCTACGAGTACGAGGACAACGTCAACGCAGGGTCCGGAAAGGTGCATGTCGTCGGCATGGGCAACTTCAAGGGTTCGTCTGGCTGGCTCCTCTTTGACATCACGCCCATCGACGTTGCCGGCGCAATGATAGGCGATATTCCCGATGCAGCCTACACCGGAAGTGCCATCGCGCCCGAGCCGGACGTCACCATCAACGGTAAGACGCTCGTCAAGGGCACCGATTACACGCTTTCCTATGCCAACAACGTGAATGCCGGCACTGCCAGCATCACCGTCACGGGCATGGGCAACTACTCGGGTACGCAGACCAAGAACTACACGATTGCGCCCCTCGACATAAGCATTGCAACCGTCTCCGGCGTGGAGAGCTCCTACGCCTTCAACGGAACCGAGATCAAGCCGACGGTCACCGTCACGCTTGACGGCAAGACGCTGGGAGCCGACGCATACGACATTGCCTATGCCGACAACCTGAATGCCGGCACCGCACGCATCACCATCACCGGCAAGGGCAACTATATCGGCGAGACGGAAGTGACCTTTGAGATCGTCAAGGCGACCGCCCCGGCCATCGAGGCGCAGGTTTCCACCGTCCAGTACGTCGAGGCAACGGACACTGAACCGGC
>USOR01000144.1 GCA_900556425.1 uncultured Coriobacteriaceae bacterium | reverse complement strand
TTCGTCCAGAATCATCTGCAGGTCATCGCTGGGCATATCCGTAAAACTTAACTCCTCACCGGTGATGGGATGCTCGAAGCTCAAACGCCATGAATGGAGAAACTGCCGGTCAAGCCCCATCTCGCTGTGCTCTGCGGCATTGCGGTTGCGCGCTTTGGCCGTCGCCGCACGGCCATAGAGCGGATCACCCACGACGGGATGGTGCGTATAGGCCATGTGCAAGCGAATCTGGTGCGTGCGTCCCGTGAAAAGGTGGCATTCGAGCAGGCTGTAGCCGTCGTCATGGCGACCCGCCTCGAAGCGCTCGAGCACCTCGAAGGTCGTGATCGCCCCCTTGGCATTGGGGGCATCGCTCACGGCCATGCGCGTGCGATCGGTCACATGCCGGGCGATGGGCGCGTCAATCATGCCCGTGTCATGGCCCATGGAACCATGGACGAGCGTGAGGTAACGCCGGTCGATGTTGCGCGTGCGTATGCCATCCTGCAGGCGGGCTGCCGCCAGGTCGGTCTTGGCCGCGAGCATGAGGCCACTCGTATCGCGGTCGAGCCTGTGCACGATGCCCGGCCTGTCCTCGCCCTGCACCTGAGCGAGATTGCCGATGCCGCAATGGGCAACGAGGGCGTTTACCAGCGTGTCGCCATAATGCCCCCGAGCCGGATGACACACGAGCCCCGGTTGCTTGGAAAGCACGATGAGATGCTCGTCCTCGTAGCGAATGTCCAGAGGGATGTCATAGGCTGCCTCGATTACGCCACCTTCGCCGCTACGCGGCGGAATCTCGATGTGGACCTGATCGCCGGCAACCACGATGCGCTTTTTGGTCGTGGACTGACCATTGACGAGTATGCGACCGGACTCGATGAGGCGCACGGCAGCCGAGCGCGAGGCGAGCTCATCGATGCCGAGGGAGGCAACGAAGGCGTCTAGGCGCACACCTTGCTCGTCGACACTTACCTCGTGATCGAATACGTTCGTCATCACTCCTCCCCACCGGAGTCGGAAAGCACACCCGTGAAGATGATGGCGACGAGAAAGAGAATGACGCCGCAGGTCACGCAGATATCGGCGACGTTGAAGACGGGAAAGTCGACGAAGGTGAAGCGGATGAAGTCGACAACGTAGCCCGTGGTGAGACGATCGATGCAGTTACCGATGCCACCGGCGACCACGAGCGCGAGCGCCGTGACCTCCAGAGCATTATGGCGCTTGCCAATGGCAAGCCAGATGATGACGGCAGCGCATATCACGATTGCAATCGCGATAAAGATGACGCCGCTGCCCTGTCCCATGCCAAAGGCCGCGCCGGCGTTGTGCACGAGCGTGAAGTCGACGAGCCCGAAATCGGGACCGGCAGCGCCTTGGCGCAAATGATCGACCGCCCAACCCTTAGCCAGGCGGTCGAAAACGACCATCGCAATCACGATGGGGATGAACAGCGCGAATGTCCGCCTACGCGACACCTACCCGCTACTCAAGGGTCTCGAACTCGAGACCGAACACGACGTCATGGCAGCGTTCGCACAGACCGTCGGGGCCAAGCTCGCGATAGTTCCAGCAGCGAGGGCACTTCTCGCCAGGTGCCGGTGATACGCTCGCCACGAACCCATCGGCGTCATCGGACTCCTCGAGCTCAACAGCCGAGACGATGAAGACCTCGGCAAGTGTCTTCTCGCCGTGCGCGGCAAGCGCCTCGATGAGTTGCGTGTTGCCCATGATCGTCGCGGCGGCCTCCTGACTCTTCGTGAACATGCCGTCGTTTCGTGCCTCTTCGATGGCCTTCATCACGGCATCGCGCGCCGCCATGACGACTTCATAGGAAGCCAGGAGCTCCTCGCGCTCGGCGGCGGGAAGCTGCGGGGCAAAGTCCTCCACCGCAGGCCAACCGGCTAGCTGGACGGACGCCACGCGCCCATCCTCCATCATGCCCTCGGGGTACTTCTCCCACACCTCGTCACAGGTGAAGGTCAGAATGGGAGCGAACTGACGCACCATGGCCTCGAGCATGTTGGCCAGAACGCTCTGGGCGCTACGGCGCTCGACGGAATCGGCGGCATCGGCGTAGAGACGGTCCTTCACCGCATCGAAGTACTCGGACGAAATGCTGACGATGAAGTCGTACCAGGCACGATAGGCACTATGGAAGTGATAGTCCTCGTAGGCCTGCGTCGTCTCCTCCACGAGCGCCTGCAGGCGGGCAAGAGCCCACTTGTCAAACTCGAGCATCTCGGCGGCACTGACGAAGTCGTCGTTGGTGAAATCGTTGAGGTTGCTGAGCAGGTAACGGAACGTGTTGCGAATGCGACGGTAGGCATCCGAGGTGCGCTCGAAGATGGTGTAGCTCACGGACATGTCCTGCGAGTAGTCGACCGATCCCACCCACAGGCGTAGCACGTCGGCACCGAACTCCTTGCAGACCTCGAGCGGGTCGATGACGTTGCCGATGGACTTGGACATCTTGCGTCCGTTCTCGTCAACCGTGAAACCGCAACTCACGACCGTCTTGAAAGGCGCCTCGTCATAGGCTCCCACGCTCGTGAGCAACGAGGACTGGAACCAGCCGCGATGTTGGTCGGAGCCCTCGAGATACACATCCGCGGGACGATGCAGATACGGACGGGCCTCGCAAACGCTCGTATGCGACACGCCGGACTCCCACCAGACATCGAGGACGTCTTTTTCGGGCTCGAGATCATGGCTGCCGCAATTGGGACAACACACGCTTGAGGGCAGATAGTCCTCGGGGGCAGTGGTGTACCAGGCATCGGCACCCTTTGTGCGGAATAGCTCGATGACGGCATCGAAGCTCTCCTCGTTGGCGACGATCTCTCCGCAGGACTTGCACTTGAAGACCGGGATGGGCACGCCCCAGTATCGCTGGCGGCTGATGCACCAGTCGGGACGCTCCTCGACCATCGATCCGATGCGGTTTGAGGCCCAGGCGGGAATCCAACGCACGTTATCATCGATCTGCTCGAGTGCCTTTTCGCGCAGACCCGTCTTATCCATCGAGACGAACCACTGGGTAGTCGCACGGAAGATGACGGGGTTTTTGCAACGCCAGCAATGGGGGTACGAGTGGGTGATGTCCTCGCGAGCGATGAGCGCGTTGTCCTCGTCGAGCCACGCGATGATGTCCTCGTTGCTGCCCACGGCATCCTTGCCTGCCCAGGGGCCACCGCCCTGCATGAACTTGCCATCGTCATCGACGGGCATGATGACGGGTATGTTGAACTTGAGACCGACCTCGTAGTCATCGGCGCCATGGCCGGGAGCGGTGTGAACTGCACCGGAACCCGTATCCAGGGTGACATGGTCGCCGTAGATGAGGGTGCCCGTCATGTCCGCGTGAATGGGATGCTTGTACGTAGCGCCTGCCAGGTCGACGCCCTTCACGACGAAGGGCTCGCCGTCCTTCTCGACGACTTCATAGCCCGACCAGCCCGCCTTCTCGGCGACGCTTTCCAACAGCTCGCGGGCAAGCACAAAGTACTCGCCGCGCACGCGCACGGCCACGTACTCGGCATCCGGGTTGAGACTCACGGCAGCATTTGCCGGAAGCGTCCACGGGGTGGTCGTCCAGATGATGACCGACATCGCCGCGTCATCGCGCATGACCGGCTTGAAGGCCTCGGGTACCTCGGTGAAGCGGAACTTCACGAAGATGGAGGGGCTCACCTCGTCAGAATACTCAATCTCGGCCTCGGCAAGCGCCGTGTGGCAATGCGTGCACCAGTGGATGGGCTTGCGACCACGG
>USOR01000143.1 GCA_900556425.1 uncultured Coriobacteriaceae bacterium | reverse complement strand
GGAGGAATCTCGTGGGTTATGGCCAGCGCGAGATTTCTCGACTCCGCTCACTCCGTTCGCTTCGCTCGAAATGACAGATGGGGCGCCCACCTCGTTCGCTTCGGTCGGAATGACAGATGGGGGCAACCGTCTCGTCCGCTCCGCTCGAAATGACAGACAAGGGCGCTCCGTCTCCGTGTTGTAACCGGAGAGTCCCCGTGTTTGTTCGGTGCATGCAGTACAATCATGAGCTATGACTACTGAGATATGCAAAACCAATTGCCATTACTGCGGATACCTGTGCGCCTTCGATGCGACGCTCGAGGACGGGCGCGTTGTCGACTTCACGCCGGACCCCACGCGCTATCCGTATGACACGAGCGTGGCGGCACGCTGTTGCCGCTGGCCGCTCAACCTCGAGAAGCTCTACGACGAAAGCACGCGCGTCAACTACCCCCTGAAACGCATAGGGCCTCGTGGTGGCGGCGGGTTTATCCGCGTGAGTTGGGACGAGGCGCTTGACGATATCGCGACGCGCCTGCGCTTGCTCATCGACGCCCACGGGCCGTGGACGGTGGCGAGCGCTATCGGTGGGCCGCATGCGGTCTACTGGCCACTCCATCGCTTCATGAGCTTCATCGACAGCCCCAACAACATGGGTATCGGCCCCATTTGCTGGAATCCCCGTATCTGGATGGATACGATGACCTACGGCTGGTCGGTCGAATGCGACTTCAGACCCGACCTCACGGAATGCCTCATGCTCTGGGGCACCAATCCGGCCGAGTCGGACAATTCGCTCTTCTGGCGCAACATCGCCGATTACGTCCGCAACGATGGCAAGCTCATCATCATCGATACGCGGCTTTCCATGACGGCGGCCAAGGCGACGCTGTGGCTCGCGCCCTTCCCGGGCACCGATCTCGTCCTCGCCTACGCGTTTGCCCGCATCATCATCGAGGAGGATCTCTACGATCACGAGTTCGTCGAACGATGGTGCTCTGGTTTCGACGAGTTCAAGGCCGCCGCGTTCGAGCGCACGATAGACGAGGCAGCCGCCATCACGCAGGTGAGTGCCGAGGATATACGTGCGGCGGCCCGCATGTACGCGACGAGCAAGCCGGCAGGCCTGCTCTCGGGACGCGGCGTTGACCAGATCGGTCCCAACACCGCGCCGTTGCATCGTGTCATCGCAGCGCTCCGTGCCATCACGGGCAATGTCGACGTGCCGGGCGGCAACGTCCTCAACGAGGCACCGAGCTTCATGAGCGAGCTCGAGCTCGAGGACAGCGCGTTGCTTTCGGCCGAGGCACGCGCACATGGGCTGAATGAACCCGATTGCGGCATACAGAGCTACGAGGGCTGGGAGCTCGCCGACGCGCGCACGGGCAAGCTCGGGCGTCATCTGCCGATGCGCTACCTCACCTCCGCGTTACCGCAACGCGTCTGGGAAGCGGCCATCACCGATAAGCCCTATCGCGTGAGTGCGCTCATCGTCGATGGGGCCAACCCGCTCGTCACCTATGCCGACACGCGGCTTGTCATGGAAGCGTTCGAGGCGATGGATCTCATCGTCGTGCTCGAGTTCATCATGACCCCCACGGCCCTCATGGCCGACTACGTCTTGCCCGCTGCCGCCGCCGTCGAGCATCCGTGCTTCCAGGCGATGGGCGGTGTCTCGGACTTCTGCTACGGCGGTCCGGCTGCCGTCGAACCGCAGTTCGAACGCCGCGAGGACTACGCAATCCTGCGTGACCTCGCCTTGCGCATGGGCTGTGACGAGGCGTTGTGGCCGGCACGAGACCTGACCGAAGAGCTTGCGCGTACGATTGCGCCGACGGGCATGAGCTGGGAGGATTTCACCATCACGGGCTTGTGCGGTGGGGGAGCGCATTACTTCAAGCACCTCGAGATTGACGAGACGACGGGCGAGCCACGCGGGTTCGCGACCGAAAGCGGTAAAGTTGAGCTCGCCATCCCGTTCTTGCAGCGACGGGGGGCGGATGTAGTAGCTCGCTTCACGCCCGTGCCCGGCGTGCATGCGGATGTGTGCCACGATCCCGATTGCGTCACGCTCATCACCGGCGCGCGCAAGCAGCCCTATTGGGCCTCCTCGTACTTCGAGGTTCCCTCCATGCGTGCCCGCCATCCCAAGCCGACGGTCGAGCTCTCGCAGGCAACGGCCGAGCGGCTGGGCCTTGCCGAAGGTGATGCCTGCCTCATCTCGCGTCAGGATACGCCGGACGTTGAGGTACTCCAATATGTGCATATCACGAATATGCTTGACGATGTCGCTTCGGCCGAATACGGATGGTGGTACCCTGAGGCAGTCGAAGACGAGCCTGACTTCGAGAAATGCTTCGAGTCGAACATCAACCTGCTCACGCGTGGCACCGTCGAGGGCGTGCGTGAGCCGCTTATCGGGACGTGGATTTACAACGGCATTCCCTGCCGCATCAGAAAGAAGGAGTAACACCCATGCAGAAGAAGTACGCGATTCTCATCTTCTCCAAGCCGCCGATTCCCGGTCTGGTCAAGACGCGCCTCACCATCGAGCGCGGTGGCGGTTTTACCCAGGAGCAGGCCGCCCAGTTCTTCAAGCGCAGCCTGTGGGATGTGACCGAACTTGCCATGTGGTGCATGGATGACCTCGAGGCGCTAAATCGCGAAGAACGCGAGGCTGATCCGAGTGCTCCCGAGCGTAGCTACGACCTCTTCATCTCGACGACGCCCGAGAAGAACGTCGCCCTCATGAAGGAGACGATCGAGGAGATCGGGCAATGGCCGCGTGAGATTCACTACATGTACGACCGTGGCGCGACTTTCGACGATCACTTCGACATGGCGTTCAAGGAGATCTTCGACCAGGGTTATGAGGCCATCGTCTCCATTGGCGCTGACATTCCCACGTTGCCGCGTGCGCACGTGACCCAGGCTTTCCAGTGGCTCATCTACTTTGCCGAGGTGCTCGGCACGCCGGGCTTCGTGCAAGCTCCGTGCCAGGAATGCGGCACCTCGCTCGTGGGACTCAACTTCGACACGCCCATCAACCACCAGGGCATCTATTACAACATGACCGGACGCCCCGCGCTCGACGGCTACGTCGAGAAGCTCGTCGAGGAGGGCATTCCCAACGCCTATCTTGCGCCGGTCGCCGACGTCGACGAGGTGGAGGACCTCGCGCACTGCCTATCGTGCGCGCGTGCCCTGCGTACGGCATCGGAGTACCAGACCGGCATCTACGTGCCCAAGCGCGTCTTGCAGTGGGCCGACTTCCTCGGTCTCAAGCCACATGCCGCACCTAACGAGAACCATGATCCGCGCCAGTACCTCGATGATGTGGAGGATGGTGCCGACGCCCCCGCGCACGAGCCGGAGGAAACCGAAGGGATACTCCGGTAGCTTATGATTGACAAACGAACTCTCCATACGGCGCATGCGCTGTGCCCGCACTGCCTCGAGCAGCTGAAGGCCGAAATCTACGCAGATGCCGACGGCAAGGTCTGGATGACGCGTACCTGCCCCGAGCATGGCGAGACCATCACGTACGTTTGGCCCGACGCCGAGCATTACGAGTGGCTGCGCTCGATGCGCGTCACGCCGACGGCGCCAAAGTGGCGCGAGTATCCCATCGAGGGCGACTGCTGCATGAGCTGCGGCCTGTGCAGACGCCATCTGCGCCGTGGCACGCTGGTGGAAATCGAGGTCACGCGCCGCTGCAACGCGAAGTGCCCCGTATGCTTCATGAGCGCGGACTTCCCGAGTGACGGTATCACCT
>USOR01000142.1 GCA_900556425.1 uncultured Coriobacteriaceae bacterium | reverse complement strand
CCGCCACGGCGATGAGGCCCGCGAGTCTCTTGCCGCCGCCCCATGCCATGAGTATGCCCGAGCCCACGAGCATGCCGATGCCGAATGCCGCCTCGACAAGCGAGGCCATGTAGCCATCACCCGAGAAATGCTCGTACGTCATCAGCGGGAACACGGCAGAGAGCGGGCCGAATATCATCATGCCGATGGTGACCATGATGATGAGCAGCAAAAGTCCGCGCGTGGCCGCGACGGCGCGGAAGCCGTCGCGCAGGTTGGCAATGACGTGCTGTTGCGTGGCCGTCTCGTCGATGACGGTGGGGACCTTCGCAAGCGCAAGCCCCGCAATGGCGAAGAGGGCTCCGATGAAGTCGAGGAACATCACCGAGGAAAACCCCATGGTGGTGTAGAGAAAGATGCCGAAGGCGGGGGCGCCTATGCCGGCAATGGAAGCAAGAAGCTGGTCGAGCGTGTTGATGCGCAGGAGGTGCTTGTCGGGCACCAGCATGGGCATGGTCGCCATCATCGCCGGGCTGTGGAAGGCCTGGCCGACAGCACGCGCTACGCAGACGAGGGTAAGCAACACGAGCGAGACATCGCCCGCGAGGATGATGAATCCCGCTATCAGCGAGATGAAGCCAATGGCGCCGTCGGCCACGATCATAATCATCTTGCGGTTGTGCTTGTCTGCCACGATGCCGCCAAAGGGGGAGAGTAGGCCGACGGGGAGCATCACGCATATGTTCATCACGGCAAGTACGAGCGCACTGCCAGTTGATTCGGTTACATACCATACGACGGCATAGCCCGCTGCGTAGCTGGTTATCATCGAGACGGCCTGACCGGCCCATATGAAGCTGATGATTGCCAGCCAGTTCTTGGGAAGGGGCAAGCCGACGGCGCTCGTGAGGGGCGTGTCGGCGGATTCGGCAGGTTTTCCCGCCTGCGCAGGCGAGTTTGAAGAGATGTTCTTTGACATGGGAATCTCCCGGAACGTGAGTGTGCGGAATGGGGATGGCTCGTGTTCGGCACTTAGCCGAGAAAGACTAGATGACGAATTCTCCGCACATACATCCACCTCAAATCGAATCCGGGTTCGCCCAGTGTATGGGAGGACACGCATGCTGTCAAAGCATAATGCGATCGGGGCGCATAAAACCGCACATGCACGTTGTGCTTCATGTTGAGCTGCCAAATGCGTGATCGGGATGTACCAAACTGTGTATATGCATATCAAATGATTGCAAATTAATATAAATGTAATCAAATGATAATGAAATACTATAATTACAATCAAATTATAGTATTATAAGCTTACGAAGACATCACATGAGTGATTTCCGTTCGAGGAGGTAGGGCATGGCCCACGAACTCACACCGCAGGACATCAAGGACATCCGCGCCAAGTACGGCCTCTCGCAACGTTCGTTCGCGCGTTTGCTCGGGCTGGGGGAGGCAAGCCTCGCGCGCTACGAGAAGGGCCAGAAGCCCTCTCGCGCCAACGCCAACCTCATCCGTGCCGCCCGTTTGCCGCGCTTCATCATGGATTGCCTCGACCGTGACGGCAAGGAGCTTTCAGAGAAGGAGCGTCATGGCGTCGAGGAAATTGTCTATGCAGAGGTCTACTTTGGCGAAGGAGATGAAGATATGGATATGACGGAAATCTATCAGATTACGCTCACACAAGAGGTGCTTACGGAGAAAGCGGCCGAGATCCTGGCCAAGCTATTTGCGCTGAGGTCGACCGCACGGAAACAGGGCGATGCAATGCGCGAAATGGTGTTTTCCGACATCATCAATCAGATTGCCTTGCTCAAACCTACTATTGTCAGTTCTGAGAACTCCAACAAGGGCAAGTTGGCAGAGATTAAGGGCCAACTTGACGCATTCGATAAGCTTGCAGACCGCTATATTCCGCAGGCGGCCTGACATGGGCAACTATCTTGCGGAGTATTCCGAAGAAGAGTTTTCCGAAAAGCTGATTGGTCAGTTCGAGACGATGGTAGCGCCTGCTTGCCTGTCGCCGCACGATAGACCTCAGGCAATCTTGCTTGGTGGTCAAAGTGGGGCAGGCAAGACCACTCTTCACCACGTGTTTCTCGAGATGTTCAAAAAAGACGTCATTATCGTTAACGGTGACGAGTATCGAAAGCTTCACTCGCGCTTTCTTGCCCTGCAAAGCGCCTATGGCGATAAGGCTGTCGATTATACGGCGCAATGGGCAGGCAAGATGGTGGAAGCTATCGTCGATGCGCTTTCCTCGGCCGGCTACAACCTCATCATCGAAGGTACGCTTCGCACGTCGGAGGTGCCTCTCGCGACCGCCACCCTTCTGCGTGAGCGCGGCTATGATGTCTCGCTCGCTCTCATGGCGGTCAAGCCGGAGATATCGCTCGTCTCCTGCCAACTCCGCTACGAGCAAATGCGTCTTGCCGGCACCACGCCCCGTGCAACCGATCCCGCCCATCATCGCAAGATCGTCGACCAGATCGTGCGCAACCTCACCGTACTCGAGGATTCGGGCATGTTTGACCAGGTATACCTTTATAACCGCAGCCGTGAGCGCCTTTGTCCGCAAGAGGGCCTCGCCATGACGGCCAGCCAAATGCTCGAGGAGACGCTCTTTGGCAGTTGGTCCGAGGAAGAGTTCAAGCACTATGCCTCGCTCAAGGCCGAGCTCGGGAGGCTCCAGCGCAAGAGTTAGCGCGGGATTTTCGCTCTGGCGAATCATCGCGCCGTATCTGACATATAATCCCAAACCATAACCGGGGAGCTTGGATGGTCCAGGCTGAGAGGGCGCTTACGATGCCGACCCGATGAACCTGTGTGGGTAATGCCAACGAAGGGAGTGCGCCATGGACGCCATGGGCAATCAGATAACGCAAATCGATTACGCGCGTGCCGGAATCGTGACCGAGCAGATGCGCGCCGTCGCCGCGAAGGAGGGCATCTGCGCTGAAAACGTGCGCGAGGCCGTCGCTGCCGGACGCATTGCCATTCCGGCGAACATCCACCACGCTTCGCTCGATCCCGAGGGCGTGGGCTCATGTCTGGATGGTGTGCCACTGCGCACCAAGGTCAACGTCAACCTCGGCATTTCGGGCGACCTGGCCGACGAGGAGGAGGAGTGGCGCAAGGTCGATGTCGCGCTCGAGCTGGGCGCCGAGGCGATCATGGACCTTTCGAACTCGGGAAAGACGCGTGCGTTTCGCCGTGCGCTCATCGAGCGTTCGCCGGCAATGGTGGGCACGGTGCCCATGTATGATGCCATCGGGTATCTGGAAAAGGCGCTCATCGACATCACACCGGACGACTTTCTCGAAGTCATACGCGCTCATGCCGAAGACGGCGTTGACTTCGTGACGGTACATGCGGGCATGAACCGCCGGGTCATCGACTCGTTCAAGGAGACGGGGCGCCTCACGAACATCGTCAGCCGAGGTGGCTCGCTGATCTTTGCCTGGATGGAGGCGACCGGCAGCGAGAACCCGTTCTACGAGTTCTACGATGACGTGCTCGCCATCCTGCACGAGCATGACGTGACCATCTCCCTTGGCGATGCGATGCGTCCCGGCAGCATCTACGATGCAAGCGATGCTGCCCAGATTGCCGAGCTCATCGAAATCGGCAAGCTCACGCAGCGTGCGTGGGATGCCGGCGTGCAGGTGATGGTCGAGGGGCCGGGACACATGGCGCTCGACGAGATTGCAGCCAACATGAAGATGGAGAAGCGTCTGTGCCACGAGGCGCCCTTCTACGTGCTGGGGCCGCTTGTGACTGACATCGCCCCGGGCTACGACCACATCACGGCGGCCATCGGGGGCGCCATCGCGGCTTCTGC
>USOR01000141.1 GCA_900556425.1 uncultured Coriobacteriaceae bacterium | reverse complement strand
AACCGTGCTCCCTTTGGCACGACGGGTCTCGAGACGGCGCTTGGCCTATTGCTTACCGAGCTCGTGCTGCCGGGTAAGATGAGCTGGCAGCGTCTCGTGGAGGTCACGTCCATCGCGCCGCGCAATCTCATTGGCGTGGAGCAAGTCGAGCTGCGCGAGGGATCTACGGCTGACTACACCATCATCGATCCGGCTCTTGATTGGGTGGTCGAGGCCGATGACTTCTACTCACGCTCCAAGAACTCGGCGTTTCTCGGATGGAAACTCACCGGGCGTCCAACGGATGTCTTCGTAGATGGTTATGCCAGCATGGAAGATGGTGTCGTGACCTTCTAGCTTTTCGTTTCAAGTATGTGAACAAATGCACCCGCACTTCGATGCGGGTGCTATAGTTCCCTGCGGTCATACAACCTTTAACGAGCGGTCCCGTGAGACCGACAAGGGAGATGAACATGTCATTGCATAGCACTATGCCAGCCGTTCTCATGCTCGAGGACGGAACGACCTTTGAGGGCCATGCCTGCGGATGTGCGGGCGAGGCCTTCGGCGAAATCGTCTTCAACACCTCGATGAGCGGTTACCAGGAAATCCTGAGTGATCCCTCATATGCAGGCCAGATTGTGGCGATGACCTATCCGCACATCGGCAACTATGGTGTGAACGAAGCCGATGCCCAATCACGGGGCTGCTTTTGCCGTGGTCTCGTCGTGCGCGCCATGTGTGACACTCCGAGTAACTTTCGTGCGGAGATGTCGCTGCCCGCGTATCTTGCCGCTCGTGACATCGTTGCCATCGAAGGTATCGACACGCGCAAGCTCGTGCGGCACGTGCGCGAGCATGGCGCGATGAAGGCGGTCATCTCGACGGAATGCGATGACATTCCGAGCCTTGCGAAGCGTCTTGAAGGGTCTTCTGGAATCGTCGGGCACAACTTCGCCGCCGAGGTCTCCTGCGAGCAGCCTTATGAGCTCGCGTCGCTTTCCGGTGGCGGTCGTCATCATGTCGTCGCCCTTGACTGTGGCATCAAGACGGGCATACTCGATGGTCTACGCACGCATGGATGCGATGTGACGGTCGTGCCCTGGGACACGGCACTTGACGATGTTTTCGCCCTTAATCCCGATGGCGTCTTTCTCTCCAATGGACCGGGAGATCCGCAGGCGGTTGCGCCGGCATACGAACTTGCTCACCGGCTTATCGGAAAGCTTCCGGTCTTTGGCATTTGCCTTGGCCACCAGATGCTCTCCATTGCCGCCGGTGCTCGTATCGAGAAGCTCAAATACGGCCATCATGGTGGTAATCAGCCCGTCATGAACCTGCGTACGGGAGCTGTCGAGATCACGGCGCAGAATCACGGCTTCGGCCAGGTCTTTGAGAGCATCGGACCACTTGTGCCCGAGCTTTCGGGCGGTCTTGCCGAGCATCCCGATAATCTGCTGTTTTGGAGCGAGCATCACATCGCTCCCGTCGTCGAGTCGCGTGAGTTTGGCCGTATTCAGCTCACGCATGTCAACCTCAACGACGGCACGCCGGAGGGCATGGCGTTTCTCGATCACCCCGTGTTCTCGGTGCAATACCATCCGGAGGCAGATCCCGGTCCGCACGATTCCTCGTATCTCTTCGAGGCGTTCTCCCGCCTGATGGACGGCCGAAGCGACTATTTGGATATCGAGGTACGGGACGTGCGAAGCACGGCATAGATTGCGAAGTAAGCGCCTTGCCGAGGCTCGATCGCAGCATGGGATGCGAAGCCGAGGTCCAAGGGAGCGAGCCGTGAAGACCGCGAAGCGGGCTGTCGGGGAGCGACCGTCGAGGCGAGGTGCGCTGTTCGCGCTCTCCGTCGAGGCGAGGCGCGTTGTCCGCGCTCCCCATCGAGAAGAGGTATGTCGCTTGCCCGTTTTCGCATATCGATTCACATATCGGCGCACGAACCGATAGAATCGTGCATCATGTACGAAGTACTCGTTGACATACTCGATGCCATACGTGCCCAAGGGGAGCTTGACGCCCTTGCACTTGGCCAGATCCTCAATCGCCATAACAAGCGGGCCGGCACACGTGAGCGCAAGTATTCCAAGAAGCGTTTGCTGCCGTATTACCTCAAGCTCAAGGAGGAGGACTCGCTTGTCTGGACGCAGCTCGGCGTTGACGAGGAGCTCGAACGTCAGCTCTTCGCGACGCTGCGCATGAAACCGCGTCGTACGGCAAGTGGTGTCGCAACCATCACGGTAATCACCAAGCCCGCGCCTTGCTCGGGCAACTGCCTGTATTGTCCCAATGACGTGCGCATGCCCAAGAGCTACCTGCATCGCGAGCCGGCCTGTCAGCGCGCCGAGCGCAATTACTTCGATCCCTACTTGCAAGTTGCCTCGCGTCTACGTGCGCTTACGCAGATGGGACATGCTTGTGACAAGATCGAACTCATCATTCTCGGTGGCTCCTGGACCGATTACCCGCAGGGCTATCAGACCTGGTTCATGACGGAGCTCTTTCGTGCGCTCAACGAGGCGCCTGTCTCGGATGAAAAGCTGAGGATTCGACGCGAACGCTATCGTATGGCTGGTATCGACGGACGTGACGAGGTTCTCGAAGAGCAAACTCGTGAGGTTCAGAGTCAGGTAAACGAAGGCGCGCTCGACTATAACGAAGCCATCGGTAGCCTCTACGGTACGGAAAGCCCGTGGGAGCGTATCGCATCGTGGCAGACGGCTGACCTTGTCGAGCTAGGTGAGCAACAGCGTATCAACGAACACGGTGCGCACCGCGTCGTCGGGCTCGTCGTCGAGACGCGTCCCGAGGCCCTCGATGTGGCGACGCTTGCGCGATTACGTCTGCTCGGATGTACGAAAGTGCAAATCGGCGTGCAAAGCCTGCGCCCGGAGGTCCTCGCGCTCAACAATCGCCCTGCAAGCGAAGATTCCCTGCGTCGTGCCTTCGAGCTGCTGCGCATCTTCGGCTTCAAGATTCATACGCACTTCATGCTTAACCTGTATGGCTCCGACGCAGAGGGCGACAGGAGCGATTACGAGCGTTTCGTGAGCGATGTCGCCTTCCAGCCCGATGAGGTCAAGCTCTATCCCTGCGTGCTCGTGGAAGGAACGGGGCTTGTAGCCAAGCATGATGCGGGGGAGTGGCGTCCTTATAGCGAAGACGAGCTCATCGCCCTGCTTGCGCACGATATATGCGTGACCCCAACGTTCACGCGCGTCTCGCGCATGATTCGTGACATATCGGCGCAGGATATCATTGCCGGCAGCAAGAAAACGAACCTGCGTCAAATGGTCGAGGCTTCCGAGATCCTGCACGATCAGGCGGTACGCGAGATTCGCTACCGCGAAATCGCCGGCGAGGAGGTCGACACCAATGATTTGCGACTCGACGAAGTCGCCTACGAGACGACGAATACGAGTGAGCGCTTCTTGCAATGGGTGACGCCGCGGGGAAAGATCGTCGGTTTCCTGCGTCTGTCACTACCGCATGTGGAATATATGACCATTCATGCAAGCGAACTGCCCGAGGAACTTGGCTGTGCAATGATTCGCGAGGTACACGTCTACGGGCAAGTCGCGAACCTGCATCGGGCCGATGGCAGTGCGCAGCACTTGGGGCTGGGTAAACAGCTCGTCGAACGGGCTTGCGCCATTGCACGTGAAGCGGGGTTTACCCGCATCAACGTCATCAGTTCCGTTGGGACGCGTGACTACTATCGAAAACTCGGCTTCGTGGATGGTACGCTTTATCAGACGCGGGATGTCTAGTCGTCGAATCCCCACATGCGGACTTCTGGCTCGAGTCTGACACCGGAGTCGGCGAAGACGGCGTTTTGC
>USOR01000140.1 GCA_900556425.1 uncultured Coriobacteriaceae bacterium | reverse complement strand
GACCGGCAGCTGATCGCAGGTCGCCCAATTATCCACGAAGGGCAGGAAGCGTTCGTAAAGCGTCAGGGCCGCATCGTAGTCCTTCTCCAATCCGATGGCAAAGGCATGCACCTGGTTCTCGTCGAACAGGCGATGGGGAAGCGTTTTGAGGAACGCGTCGACGTCATCGCGCTTCACGAGCTCCTTGGCAATTGTGCGCAGGGCGGGAGTCCTGACGCCGGCGATGGTCTTCTTGTCCACGGTGGGCACGAGGCGTGCATGGAAGTCGCGATAGCCCAGGTCAACGTTGTGTGCCAGACTGCGGCAAACGAACTCGCTGGCCGTGTCCTCGCCAAAACCGGGAAGCTCATCGCATAGCACGTCTTCCAGCGGCGTATTCGCTGCCTTGGCGAGCAGCGCGTCCTTGTTCGCACGGTCGAGCTGCTTGAAGCGTGCCTCCGCGCTCATGGCGCGTTCCTTCGAGCAGAAGCGTGCCTGCGCGATGAGCCGCACGGGTGCATGGGTCTTCGTGTACTTGGCGCCGGTCCCTGCCTGATGCGCGGCTACGCGGGCGTCGACATCGGTGGTATAGCCCGTGTAGAGGCTGCCGTCTCCACACTCCAGGACATACATGTAATGCTCGAACGGAGTCATGGGCGTCACTGTGCGAAGAGCCAGCCGAGCACTTCGGGGTCGCGTGCCATGCGGGGGCTGCCGCCCCCATGCTGTTCGTCCGGGTCCCAGAAGTACGACGCCGGCTTCACGTCGAACACGACTAGGCGGTCGACCTCCTCCTTGCTGAGCCCCTGTGCCTCGTAGAGGGCGCGCAGCTCATCGACGACCCTTTGCGCGGCCTCGACGCTGTAGAACTCGTCGTTGTCGCCCAGAGAGATGCGCAGCGGTATCCGTGCAGCGGCCAGGGCCTCGACATCCCCATCCCACTGCGAGGCGAGATGCAAGGCGGCGCGGTAGAGTTGCGGCTTGGTGTCCATGACGAGTGACAAGGTCTCGCCACCGTAGGAGTAGCCCTCGAGGTAGACGCGCTCGGGGTCGATGTCATAGGCGAGCAGCAGGTATTCGGTCAACTCGACGATCTGATTGGCCGAGGTTTGCGTCCAGTCATTGGGCTGCGGTGCGACGATGATCATGTTGGGGTCGTAGCTTTGCGCGGTAAACGCGAACTCCTCCACCTGCAGGTTTGCGCCGGCTCCCTGGTAGTAGAGGCCTGGCTCGGCGGGAAGCGTCACGAAGAGCGATGCGGGCCGCGTGACGTCGTAGCTCTCGGGCACGAGGAGGCTGAAGTGGATGTCGCCCAGGTTGCCTGCATGGAGCACGTTATCGACGAGGAAGCCACGATCGACGTAAGTCCCGGGTGTGACCTCGTACGATGCGAGGAGCTGCACACGTGCCTCCTCGGTGGCGGCGGCTGCCTTGTCGAGGGTGGATGCGCGGACGTCCTGCGCCGTGGCTGTGGAGCCGTACGGCGTGGCGGTATAGGTGCCTATGAAGAGCAGCGCGCCCACGAGGAGCGTCAGGACTGCGACGGGCATGCGCACGGGAGTGTCCTTTCTGATTTACGGTCATCCATTGTATATGGCACCGGGTTATCCAACCTTGCAAAATCGTTAGGCAAGCGTAAGCGGGTTCGATGGTGGTTGTTATCTGCCGTTTCTAGGATGGATACATGATCCTGGGTTGTGGATTCGTTTGCGAGGAGGCAGAAGATGGGTAAGAGGGTAGCCGTTATCGCGGCCGTGGTACTGGTTGCCGCGGTCGCCGTCGTTGGCTTTCGCTGGGGACTCATCCCCGGAATGGCGAGCGGAACGTATTACACGCAAGTCGATAACACGCAGGTTCGGGAGCAAGAGTCGGATGGTGGCGTCATCGACTTCACGGGCGGCATGCCGCTGCTCTACACGCTGCCTTCCTATGATGAGAACGGAAGCGTGCAGGACCTGAGCTTCGGTACGGAGCGCCAGCTTCGCGAGGGGGCGTATCTGCAGCTCAGCGTCCTTCCCGTCCGCGGCGTCACGGAGTGGCGTGAGGTGCGGTACGAGGAGCTCCCGTCCGCGGTCCAGGCAAGGATGCGGCGGTAGGATTGCGAGAGCTTCCCAGGGGTTGTGTCTCGAGCTAGACCTCCCATGAGACGAAGCCCCATCGGTCGGTCCTGTCATAGTCGAGGAAGTACATGCCGCTCTCCTCGTCGAACGCGATGTGCTCGTCCAGAAAGGCCTCCATGATGGGCAGTTCCTCTTCGGTGGGCTTGTATATGTCGAGCATGTCGCTGCGTAGGGTCTCCTCCGTGGCACGGCGTGTCCTGCCCGGATACTCGATGTAGTCGATCTTCGGTCGGCGGCCAATCGAGAACAGATAGCCGGTCAGACACGAGAGCTCTTTCAATGTCGACGCACCCATCGGCCTTCCCAGCGCCTCGATTACGGCGGAGTCGCGATAGGGAAGGTCGCCGGCCTTGAGTGTGACGGCAACGCGGTCGCGTGCTTTCGATTCGAGCTTGGCGATGCTGTCTGCGAGGTCGTCGGTGATGAAGGAGCGGGAGGCAATCGCGACATCGGCACAAGGCAGGTCGTTCCAGTCCTCCTGCCACGAACGCTGGTATATGCGCAGCCTCTTTTCATCGAAGCCCCTGGCTTCGGCTGTTGCGCGGAGCTCCTCGAGCATGCCCTCGGAGAAGTCCACGGCGATGACGTCATGGCCGGATTGGGCTAGCGGAATCGATAGCGTGCCGGAGCCGCAACCCATGTCAAAGACGCTCTCGCCGTTATTCAGGTCAAGGAGTTCGATTAACCGCGGAATATAGCCGCTTCGTTTGTGCTTGTTGGCGAAAGAGGGGGCCTTCTCGTTCCACATGGCTTTTGACTCCGCGCTTCCGGGCTGTCCCTTGCCCGGTGTTGCGAAGATCTGCTTCCACGACGCCGTGTAGTAGGCACTGTCACGGGCGTCAATCATTTCCTGGTCATCCGAATGCATCGACATCAGTTCTCCCAATGGGTCTGTCGCAAGGTCTCGCGAATGGCTTCTGCGTCCTCGGGCATTATATCCTCAATTTAGAATAGACTTTTGTTAGAATTATTCCATAACGATGTCTGCGGCGAATGAGACGGCGTGGGGCATCTCTTTTTTCTATGGCAATTCGTGTTCGCGATGCATGTCCAATATGGCCGGCAGCGTCATGCCCTCAGGTGCATGTGCAGGATGGGGAAGGGTTCGCCCTGCTCGTCGGTTTCCGATCGTCCGACGACCTCGAAACCCTCGTGTTCGTAGAAGCCTCGGGCCTGGGCGTTTTGCTCGTTCACGTCCACGGTTGTGACTCCCAGCTCGTGTACCGCGAAGTCTAGCAGCGTCGTTCCCACGCCTATACCGCGATATGCTGGGTCGATGAAGAGCATTTCAAGCTTGTCGTCATTTGCGCCTGCAAAACCCAATGTGCGTTCGTCATCATCGCATGCCGTCACGAGGATGCGAACCGCGCGTATCGCCTCCGGCACGTATTGCGCGATTCGTTCGACGTCCTGTTCGCTTAGGAAGTCATGCGTCGCCTCGACAGATGCGTGCCACACGGACGTCAGTTCCTTCACCAGCGTGTCAGTGCGATCTTGCGGCGTCGTAATCTGCATCAGACGTGCCTTTCTCGGTGTGATCTCGCCGCATTTTAGCATTGCACTAGGCTAAGGCAGAGGACTGGACGGCACTGTGCATTGAGGCACTTTTCGCATCAAGCTACAGCAACCCGTGCTCGCGGTATATGTCCAGCATGGCCGACAGCGTCATCTTGCGGGCGAAGAGCTGCTTGTAGGTGACGGTCTTGAACTTGCCGGCGGCCTTGAGCTCGTCAAGGCGCGCAATTACCTCGTCGAACTCCCGCACGACGTCATCGCGCATTTCCCGG
>USOR01000139.1 GCA_900556425.1 uncultured Coriobacteriaceae bacterium | reverse complement strand
GGGGCCGGCCGGCGAGATGGCGGCCACCACCGCGGCGGCAGGGCCGATGAGCCACACGAACAGCAGGCAGCCCGACAGGTTGAAGATGCAATGCGCCAAGGCGACGCGCTTGGCATCCCGCGACTGGCCGATGGAGGCGAGAAGCGCCGTGACGGTTGTCCCCAGGTTGTCTCCAAGCAGGATGGGGATGGCGCCCTCGAGACCGAGAACGCTCGCTCCATCAGCACCCGGCTGGGCGGCGAAGTTCTGCAGGACGGCGATGGTTGCGCTCGAGCTCTGCACGACGAGCGTCATCACCGTGCCCACGAGGACTCCGAGAACGGGCACACCCGCGACCTGGGCGATCATCTCCGTGAAGACGGGGCTCTCGGCCAGGGGCTTCATGACCGACCCCATGGTCTCTATACCGACGAAGAGCAGGCCAAAGCCGAATATTGCCCGCCCCGACAACTTCACGCGCTCGCCTCTGGCAAGCGTCATGACGAGGAAACCCACCGCGACGAACAACAAGATGTAGTCCGAGAGCTTGAACGCGATAATCTGCGCCGTGATAGTCGTCCCGATGTTCGCGCCCATGACGATGGGAATCGCCTGCCGAAGGCTCATGATCCTCGCGCTCACGAATCCGATGACCATGACCGTCGTAGCGCTCGAACTCTGCAGCACGGCGGTGGCAAGCGCGCCGGCCAGAACACCCATGACCGGATTCTTCGTCACGGCGGCAAGGATAGAGCGCATCCTCTCGCCTGCCGCTTCCTGCAGGCTACCACTCATCGTGTTCATGCCGTACAGAAAGATTGCCAGACCTCCTGCAAGGCCCAAGACGACCTTCATGATTTCGTTGACGTCCACCTTCGTCCCTCTCCTCCAACATCTACTGCAAGGAGAAGTCTACGGAGGCAATGTACGGGCGGCGTAAGGGGAAGGTAAAGTCTCTGTAAAGTCATTGCTTCCCATACCGGTAAACAAAATGATGCCCGCGTCGGGCATACCCCCCTGGGTGAAAAGGGCGCTCGCTTACACGAAAAGCTCTCGACCCTGGCGGCTGGATGAAGGATAATGTCTGGAATGGTACCCCACCACCTGAAAGGCTGGGTCACAGCATATGAAGAGCATCGACAAGTCACTTAATATCAGGCGCAACAGAATCCTTGCCGCATGCGCGGCAATCGTCATCGTGATCGCCGCCCTCCTGATGTTCATGAACGTCAACACGGAGCGCATCACGCAGCAAAACGCCGACTATCTCGAGGGCACGACCGAGCAGACCTCCCGGCGTGTCAATGACTTGCTCAATAATGGTCTGGCCACGGTCGAAACGGCAGCCAAGGTATACGGGCAGACCCTGACCAGCCCCAGCGTCGACCCGGACACGGCGGTCCAGATGATTAACTCGACCCAGTTCAACTACACCTTCCTCATCACCGCCGATGGCATAGGTCATAACATCGACGGCCGCACCGAAGAAGTGAAGGACAAGGAGTACTACATCAAGGGCATGCAGGGCGAGAGCGGCATCTGCGCCGTCGAGAACGCCGCCTTCAACGAGCATCGCATCATCGCTTTCTACGCTCCCATCCTCTACCAGGGAACGCCCGTCGCCGTCTTTGCCTGCGTCTACAACGAGGCAACGATGGCGCAGTACATGAGCACGAGCTTCTTCGGCGTCGAGACCGCCACCTACCTCTGCGACCGCAACGGCAATGTCCTGGCGAAGTCGAGCGTGAACGATGAGGTCGACTACTCGGTACTCGACTCGAAGCTCAGCGATTCGCTCAAGGACATCACCCCCGAAGAACTCGCTCAATCCCTTGCCCTGAGCTCCTCTTTCAACTTCAGCTACAACGCCTCATCCGGCGAGGGTAGCGTGTATGTCGCCCAACTCGCCTCTTCGGATTGGATGATCCTGCGCATCTTCCCCGAATCCGTCACGGCAAAGATGGTTTCTTCAGCCAACGCGGCGGGCATCATCCTCGTTGCGGGCGTCGTTGTCGCCTGCTTGCTCTTTATCGTCGTGCTCGTGTTCCAATCGCGCAAGCAGAAGGATCGCCTGCTGCTTGAGCGTCAGGAGGCAACGCGCATCATCGATGCCTCCACCAACCTGTTCAGCCGCCTGCTCGCCATCGACCTCGTAAACGACAGCTACGAGTACCTCAAGCGCGAGGGGCTGGATGACTCCCTCCCCACGGACGGCAAGTTCAGCGATTTGCGCTCGTACTGGAAACGCGTGGCAAGCGACAGCGACATCGAGCGCCTCTGCGAGCTGGAAGACATCGAGACGCTGCGAGAACGCCTGCAGCCGGGTGTCCCCTACCTCCAGTGCGAATACCGTGTCATGCGAGGCGACGAGGAACGTTGGCTGCAGGTCTCCACGCTTTGCATCGCCCGTGACGCTCACGCGCTGCCCACGGACATACTCGTCACCATCCAGGACGTCACGGAGCAAAAGGCAGCCGAGCTCGCATCACGTCAGGCCCTCGAGGATGCGTTCCAAGCCGCCGAGCACGCTTCGCAGGCCAAGAGCGACTTCCTCAACTCCATGAGCCATGACATCCGCACGCCCATGAACTCCATCATGGGCCTCACGGCCATCGCAAGCATGCACGCCGACGACCCCGAGCGCGTAAGCGAGTGCCTCACCAACATCTCCTCTGCGAGCCATCACCTGCTCGGCCTCATCAACGAGGTCCTCGACATGGCCAAGATCGAATCGGGCTCCATCGGGCTCACGGACGAGGAGTTCGAACTCTCCGACTCCATCGAGAAACTTCTGGCCATCGTGAACCCCCAGATCGTCGCCAAGAACCTCGACCTGCGCGTCGACGTCGTCGACATCAAACACGAGCACGTCATCGGCGACCTCACGCGCCTGCAGCAGGTCTTCGTGAACATCATGGGCAACGCAATCAAGTTCACACCCGAAGGTGGCAGCATCTACATGCGCATTTCCGAGCTGCCAAGCCGCGTCCACGACAGTGGCTGCTACGAGTTCGTCTTTACGGATACGGGCTGTGGCATGAGCAAGGAGTTCATGGAGACCATCTTCGAGCCCTTCACGCGCGCCAATGATTCGCGCACCACCGGTATCGAGGGCACGGGTCTGGGCATGGCGATCGTCAAGAGCGTCGTCAGTCTGATGAACGGCACGGTCGACGTCGACTCCGAGCTTGGGAAGGGCACCACGTTCACCGTGACGGTGCATCTCAAGCTCCGCGATGGCGCGGCGGTCGATCTCAGCGACCTCAAGGACATCAGAGTGCTCGTGGTCGATGACGACGACATCGCCTGCGAGGGAGCCTGCGCCCTGCTCGAGGATATCGGCATGCGCGCAAACTACGAGATGTCCGGCCCGGCGGGCGTGCAGGCCGTGATCGATGCCGACGCATCGGACGATCCCTTCAAGGCCGTCATCCTCGATTGGCGCATGCCCGGCATGAGTGGTCTGGAGGTCGCCAAGGCGATTCGCGAGAGGGTCAAGCAGGCGCCCCCCATCATCATTCTCTCCGGCTACGACTGGTCGATGATCGAGCAGGAGGCGCGTGAGATAGGCATCGACGCCTTCATTTCCAAACCCCTGTTCCGCTCGCGCCTCATCCAGGTGATGAAGGAGCTCCTCAGTGGCGAGGTTGCCGAGGGAGTCGATCCCAAGGCAATGCTCGAGGAATGTGCCTTCGACGGATACCGCGTGCTTCTGACCGAGGACAACGTCATGGCGACGGCCATCGGGCAGGAGATAATCGGTCTCACCGGTGCAGAGGTCGAGCATGCCGAGAACGGCCAGGTGGCGGTCAACATGCTACTCGAGCACGAGCCAGGCTACTACGACTTCGTGTTCATGGATATCCAGATGCCGGTCATGAACGGGTATGAGGCCGCGGCCATCGTGCG
>USOR01000138.1 GCA_900556425.1 uncultured Coriobacteriaceae bacterium | reverse complement strand
GGGGCATCGGCATTCGGATGCTTCGATGGCCGCACGCTCGACCTGCGCGTTTTTGGGCAGCTCGACCGTACCGATGCGGCGCACGTAGGAATAGACCTCGACGCCGAGCTCGGCTAGAAGCGCCTTGGCAATGCCGCCAGCTGCGACACGTGCCGCCGTCTCGCGTGCGCTCGAGCGCTCGAGGATGTCGCGAGCATCATCAGTCGCGATCTTGAGCATGCCGACGAGGTCCGCGTGACCAGGACGCGGGCAGGTCTCGCGCTTCAGACCATCCGGAGCCTCCCCATTTGGCGCCATACGGTCGGTCCAGTTGGCGAAATCGTCATTGACGACCTGCAGGGTAATGGGCGTGCCGAGCGTCTGGGAGAAGCGCACGCCGGAGAGTACCTGCACGGTGTCATGCTCGATTTTCTGGCGACCACCGCGACCATAGCCGCCCTGGCGACGCGCAAGATCGCGATTGATTGCATCGATGTCGATGGAAACGCCCGCAGGCATGCCGGAGACGATCGCCGTGAGCGCCGGTCCGTGCGACTCCCCCGCTGTGACAAACTCCATGCTCTTCCCTTCCCTCTATTGGCCCGCGCCATCTTGCCGCGCGGCCTTGCGTGCCTCGAGCTCCTCACGTGCCAGCACGATGTTCATTGCCGCAATAGCGCATTCAATCATACCCTCATCAGGAGGATTCGTCGTCAGACGCTGCATCTGCATGCCAGGCCACAGAATGATGCGAACAAGCTTGTTGTCTGGATGCGTACCAGCCCACTTGACCGTCACCTCGTAGGATACGCCGGCAATGAGCGGCAGCAGTATGATGCGCGTGAGCATGATGAGGACAAAGCGCAACGGGCCTTCGGTGACGCCCGTCAGATCGACGAGCGCGTTGATGGGTTGACCGAGCGCCGTGTAGACGAAGATGGCGATGAGCATGACCATGATGATGAAAGCCGTGCCACAGCGCACATGCAGGCGCGGGAAACGCATGGCGACCTCGGGGTCGAGCGATTCGCCATGCTCGAAGCAATGGATGGTCTTGTGCTCGGCTCCGTGGTAGCTGAACATGCGCCGGATATCCTTCATGAGGCTGATGAGCCATATGTAGACAATGAAGATGGCCACGCGCACGATGCCGTCGAAGATGTTCCAGGTGACGGAGTTCATGCTCGACTCACCGAGAACGAGGTTGCTCAGCGCGGCGGGCAGGATGATGAAGATTGCGATGCCGAGCACGATGCCGACGAGCATCGAGATGGTCATGAGGATACTCGTACCAGCCGACTTCTTCTTCGACGCGCCGTCCTCGGCGAGTTCCTCTTCCTCTTCCTCTTCTTCGTCCCAATCGTAAGCATGCTCGCTCGAGATACCAAGCGCTTTGTAACCAAGCGCCAAGGATTCCACGAAGGCGGTGCAGCCCCGGATAACAGGCCAGTACATCCAGGCGTTCTTCTTGCGTCCGCTGGCAAGATCATGTTCCTCGGTGTAAATCTCACCGTCTGGCTGACGGACGGCAACCGCCCAATTGTAGCGACCGCGCATCATGATGCCCTCGATGAGCGCCTGCCCACCGATATGCGTCCGCGTTTGGACGTCGCAATCCGCAGCAAATGCCTTGCGTGATTCGCTCAAAGCCTACAACTCCACTCGCTGCCAGGGATTACCGCAGGTCATCTTGCCCTCGGGACATGCTCCGCGTACGCAGCCAGGGCCAGCCTGGGCAAAGATAAGCGGTGCGGTGGGGCGTACGAGCTCGAGCATGCGGCAAGCGACCGCACGAATCTCCCATTGGGCACGATTGCAGCAGCGCAGCTCGAAGAAGTGAAGAAGCTCGCGGATGTTCATGGTCACGACTATCTTGGTCTCGCATGCGTTGGGCAGCAGATAACGAGCGTCCTCGGCGGGGACGCCTCGCTCGACGAGGTCGGCATACGCCTTGAACGCGGCACGGGCAGCCTGATCGTACTCGGCCTCGGCACCGGCATCGATGACGGTCTGCGGTACGATGAACTCCGGCTCCTCCTTGAAGGTGACATAGCGTTGCGACTGCTGGTTGTACGAAGCGAGACGATGACGGACGAGCTGATGCGTCATCGCGCGCGAGACGCCGTCGATGGCAAAGGTATAGCTCGCATGCTCGAGCGTCGAGAAATGACCGCTCTCGAGAATGGTGTGCAGGACCTTCTCGATGCGCTCCTCGGACAGGGTCTCCATGAGCTCGGCGGCGCCCACGGGGGCATAGCAAAGCCGCGCTGCCGTCGCAACGGCACGCTGAGGATCGGGCGTGTGATAAAGCAGCTCGACGTTCATGAAAGCATCCTTTCCAAGGGTGTGAGATATGAAGTGCGTAGCTTCATCGTCAATGATTGCACCATACTAGTCAAAAGCGCGAACCAGTATAAGAAGAGAGCGTAAACATGCACCGAATCGTCAAAATTCGCAAATCAGCGGCGTTAATAAGCTAGAACGTCGCGCTTTCTAATGAGTCATCGGCAGCAGGAGATTGCTGCGACTCGAGCGCCTGCGTAATCCGGAAGAAGAGATCGGAATACTGGAGATAGAGTTCCTCGTCGGCCTTCTTGTCCTCGAAGATGCGCTTGCCCAGCTCGCAATAAAGCTCGTCAACCTGATAGGTCAGGTCCTCAGCGCTTACATGTGATGTGTCTTGATACGTCATATCGACTTTCATACACGAAAAAGCTTCTACAGAGCGATATGCGCTGTGCAAAACGCCTTTATCTGCCTTTGCTATAAATCATATACGGGTTGTTGTCTCATATCCCAACGGCCTCATCATGCTATCACATACGCTCAGGAAATGGATTCGCAGGGCCTGCAGAACAGGCGTCTGGTCGGCGCCGCAATCAATAGGTTCAGAGAGGAACAGGGCCTCTCCCTGCGTAAGCTCGCCCACATGGTCGGCATGGACTATGCCTACATCTGTAGCATCGAGGGCGGCAAGGCAAACCCCACCCTTGACGTGCTTTCCAAAATCGCATCGGGCCTCGACGTGGAGATCGTCGAGCTCTTCACCAGAAGCGACAGAGGTCCGGACTATGCGATGAGCAAGTTGAAATGAGGAGCCAGGGGATTCGTGCAATAGCTTGCGTCACGTACCATCGAAGCTCGTGCGCATTTTCTTCGCTTGTCTAGGAATTCTTGTCGCAAATCCTAGACTTCCTTCAAAAACGCGCATGCGAGACCAATAAGTCCTAGACTTTCGGCAAAAATACGCATAGGACACTCGGTAATCCTAGACTTCCGGCAAAAATGCGGATGATGCGAATAGCTGCGCCGTCTCCTCCATGCGCTCGACGATCCTGACGCCGAAGGGGCAGTTGGGCTCGCAGCTGCCGCATCCGATGCAATCCGATGCGTTCTTGTCCAAGGCGAGGTAATGCTCGCGGATGCCCGTAGGCACCTCGTCCTGCGTAAGCGCGAGGTCCGCGAACTTGTTCACCGTGGCAATGTCAATGCCTACAACGCAGGGCTGGCAGTGCCCGCAGTACGTGCACTGGCCGAAGTAGGCCCTGCGCTCGGGCGCAGCCGCTATGGTCGCGGCAAAGTCACGCTCGGCATTGGTCGCGTCCTCGTAGGCAAGGGCGTCTTGCGCCTCGCCCACGGTCTTGTACCCGCCCAGGACGGATGCGACGGCCGGACGCGTGAGGCAGTAGTGGATGCACTGCATGGGCGTGAGCGCCACGCCGAACGGCGACTGCTCCGCGTTTAGCAGGCGGCCTCCCGCATAGGGCTTCATCACGGTGAGCGCCACGTCGTTTTCCTCGCAGAGACTATAAAGCTCCGCCCTCAAGGGCTCGACCCGCTCCCCTGCATCCGCGAAGTCGCCAAAAAGGTCATTCACGTCCTCCGATGGCGGCAGCAGGTCAAAAGCCGGGTTGA
>USOR01000137.1 GCA_900556425.1 uncultured Coriobacteriaceae bacterium | reverse complement strand
ACGTCTCGAGCCTCGTTCTCATTCGTCGGCAAGGCCCAGCTCCTTCAGCATGGGATAGAGAAACGGCGGGCATCCCGGGAAGTAGTGACCGTACCCGATGAGCGATCGCGTGCAGCTCCCGATGCGAATCACGCGCTTGCCCTCGGTGGCCTCGGGGGGAAGCTCCTCGACGCTCTGCCCGTAGAGAAGTATCGTGTCGCGCATCTCCTCCAGCCGGCCATGGTTGGCCAGGAAGATCAGGAAGTTCTGCACGGCATTGGCGCATCCGCTGCATGCATCCATGGGGTATAGCTCTATCCCCAGCTCATCCAGCAATGCCGGGTCGATGCTGGAGCGGCGAAACGGATGGCGTACCTCGTCTACCGGAAGCCCGAGCACCTGGATCTGGTCCATGTCACAACAGCCGACGCCCGCCATCGCCGCCTGGCGGATGTAGTCGGCCTCGTCGAGGGTATACCCCATGATTTCCGCCGCCACGGTATCGGCGGCGACGACGTCCTTGGATGCGAGCAGCAGCCCTAGTCCTACCGGCTCTCCCCACGTGGGACCACTGCCCTCCATGCCGATGGTCCCGTCGACTAGCGTGATGTCGGGCTTCGCAATCTGGATGAGGTCCACGACGGACTGCACGAGCCCCCACTTGTGGAAGCGCTTCTTGTCGTCGGTCTGGAGCAGTCCCTTCATGTTCTTCACGCCCAGCGAAACCTCGAGCACGTCGTGGGTCTTCATGACGGGCATGTCGATGACGACGTTCGCCTCCAAAAACGCCTGCGGAAGACGGATGCGCCTCATCTTCTTGGCAAGCGGATTGACGACGTACTGGAAAGGAGCGTGGGTGAAGTCCACCAGCTCGTAGCCATGCCGCGCGGCCATATCGCGCAAGCCCGTCACATCAAACGCTTCCTCGGTACTCGCGCCGACGCACGCGCCGTCGCCGATGACGACATGGCGCGCTCCTGCCTCCTCGCAAAGGATGGCAACCGCCTCGACCAGATGCGGATTGGTCACGGCGCCGTTTTCGTAGTTCACGGGACTGACCAGATTCGGCTTCAGGAGCACGGTGTCACCGGCCATGATGACCGACTCGAGCCCACCTATCAGGTCGAATGCCTCGCGAACCGGCTCCAGTAACGCACTCGCATCATGAACCTCCCCGCAACGCACGACGGAAACGGTCGGCTGATCAGACTGGCTCATTTTTGCCCCTTTCGATTACGGTAGCGCCTCGTCTTCCGGTACTTCTGAAGCCTGCTATTGGGTTTGTCGGGGACGGTACGCTCGATTAGACCGAGCTCGAGGGCGGGATGCAGGTACGAGTAAAGAAACGTCGGTCTATGCTTCAGGCCAAGTCGGCCCATAATTTCGGATGCTGGCAATTCTTCATCGCCAAGAGCAGTGAGCAGCTTGGTGACTTGTTCGGTGACTTGTTCGGTGACTTGTTCGGTGACTTGCTGGGTCATAGCCAAGCCTGCATCTTCGCCCTCATCAACCCAGTCGACATGCATATATCGATTCTTGAGCTGATGTGTGCCTCCGAGCAGGGCATTCTCGAAGAATCGGTCGAGAAACTCCCTCGTCTCATGGATACCGTTCGACATGTCGTTGTAATTCGCTCTCACCAGCGCATTCCTGAAATACCAGGAATATTCCTCGAAGGGCGCGTTGTCCACCTCTATCCCGAGCGAGTTCAGATACTTGATGATAAACACTGCCGTGGTGCGCGTGTTTCCCTCGCAAAAAGGATGAATCTGCCATATATCCGATGTGAACTCGGCAATGTGTTTCGAGAGCTCGGCCCGCGACATCCCCTCATACGAGAAGGCGCTTTCGCGGTCAAAGTCATAATCGAGCGTCTCCCCTATAAGCTCCCAAGGGGCGTAGAGTACTGATTCTCCCTTGAGGACCCATTCCTTCTTGGAAATATTGTACGGCCTATACGTGCCCGCGTCCTTTATCAAACCCTTGAACAATCGCCCATGGATAGACCGAAGCGTCGCCGGCGAGAACGAGAACGAGCGCTCGCCGAGAATCTCCGTAATGCGAGAGGACACGATGTCGGCCTCTTCGCTTTGCAGCTCCTCCTCGGTTCGCTCGCCGCTGCGTTCGTAATAGGACTCGACGAGCTCCTGGACCTCCCCGATGGTGAGCCGGCCCTCGATGTGCTCCTTTGCGGTGTCGAGCAAATACCGCGAAGGACTCAGGCCGTCAACCGCCTGAAGGCCGATGGCCGTTGCCCAGTTCCTGCTCTTCTGAGCTTGCTCCGGCTCGCCTTGGCGAATGTACCCCTCAAGGTCAGAGGCCCAAGACCGTGCGTCATGCTGGGTATCGTTGGCCATATCACATCGCTCTCTGCCTTTAGAAAAGGGACGAAAAACATGTGCCCATTATACCCTTGCGAGAAGCACGTTACGCGCTGTTCCCCAGCGCCAGCGTCACTCGCCAGCAGCAAGCGATTCCTGTAGCCTGTCGCAGCCGCACGCGCACCCCTCGGGATGCAGCTCATGCTCGATGGGCGTCTCGCTCACGACGTCGACCAGGGTGATGTCGAAGTTGAGATTCTGGCCTGCGAGCTCGTGGTTGCAGTCGAGCATCACCTCTTCGTCGCCCACCTCGAGCACGCGCACGCGCATGACATCGCCCTCGGGCGTCTGGATGCCCAGCATCGCGCCCACCGGGAGCGCCTCGCCATTGGGAAGCGAGGTCACGGGCATCGAGATGACGAGCTCCTCGTCGCGCTGCCCGTAGGCGCGATCAGCGGGAATATGAATGCTGCGCGTCTCGCCCACGTCCATGCCCATCACGGCATAGTCGAAATCGGGCAGCACGACGCCGCTTCCCGCCACGAACTCGAGCGGCTCGCCCTGGACCTTCGTGCTCGCAAACTCCGTGCCGTCATCGAGCTTTCCGCGATACTCGACGATGACGCGATCCCCCTGGTTAACCATGGTGTTCCCTCATTCCTCTGAATTCTTCCCGTGCACGACGGCACCGGAGTACATGTTCACCCACGTGCCATCGCGTCGCTCGTAAAACGGCTTGAGCACGATGTGTCCTCCGTGCGACCCGGAGCCGTGGCACGCGATGACGCCTTCCTCGACGATGCCATCGAGCACGAAGACGTCAGCTTCCACCTCGTAGTAACGACGACCATCGGAGCCCAGGAATGCTCCCGAGCTCCGATCGATAGCCACGACTGGTATTTCACGCAAACGGACTTGCGCCATGCGAATCTAGCGTCCCATCATCGCCATGACATCCTGGATGCCCACGAGGGCGACGTCATCCGGCCACTTCTGGTGCACGCCCATGCCCATCTGCCGCACTTGTTCGAGCGGCGGATTGACCTCGATGTACTGTCCGAGCTGCTCGCGCGCGTCAACATAGGCAACGCGCATCCCAGAACCCGAGACCATGTCCATGGCGACCTCGATGCCGGCGGCGGCAAATTCGTCGATGGCCTCCTGCACGTCATCGACCCAGATGCAGTAGTGATGCAAGCCGTAACGTCCCGCCTCGGAGTATGGACTCGGACAATCGCTCTTGTCCTCGATGAGCTCGATCTCCATGTCACCGAGGTACCCGATTGCCGTACGCATCCTGACCGGTTGCTCGACGCCACGAATCTTGCAGCTCTCTGGGGCGTTCACACCCATGTCGATGAACGGGCCTGCGCCGAAGAGGTCGTGATACAGCTGCGCCGTCTCCTCGATGCTCTCCACGCTATACCCGAGCTGTCTGATGCCGTATTTCTCGAAAAGCTCCTTGCCCATGGTTCCTCCTCATGTGTGTAGATGCATTTGCGCTCGCGAAAAGAGCGGGCCGCCAGCATGTGCCGACGGCCCTTTGCCCCAGACTTACGCAAGCGGAATGTCGCCCAGGCCCTTGTCCTCCTCGAGCGTGCTCACC
>USOR01000136.1 GCA_900556425.1 uncultured Coriobacteriaceae bacterium | reverse complement strand
GGCGAAGCTGCCCTCTTTTGTCATTTCGAGTGGGACGAAGCCGCCCTCTTTTGTCATTTCGAGCGAAGGCGCGAAGCGCCGGAGTCGAGAAATCTCTCTGCATGCCAGGGGAACCTGCCCTTCTGACATATGCTCGATTACGTGAACGCTTTGTGATGTTCGCGATATTTCCATTTGACTTGCGCGGCAGTGGGATAGAATACGTAACCGACTAAGCTGAATGAGATCGGAGTTGAAACGTGGCACTATTCGGCAAATCGTCGCGCGGCGCCCATGCAGCGGGCAGCCGTTCGTCAAAATCCCGCGGCCAAGCGGCTCGTATGCCCCAGGCAGATGAGCAAGCCGCGGCAAACGATGCATATAGAACCAGACAGATCGACGCGCGTCTTCCGCGTATCGACGCGGAGAGCAACGTCGACGTCCGTCGTAACGTTGCAGGTGCAACGGGTCGTCAGCGCCCGGCGCAAACGGGCCAGGCAAGCCCGCTATCGACCTCCAGTATGCCCGCGGCTACCGAAGCCGTCGGTTCCTATGCCGATCTCGCGCTCGACGAGAACGCGAAGCAAAACCTCGGTCCCGTTGTTATCTCGTTGCGCAACGTCACGAAGGTGTATCCCGCGCAACCCAACAGGCCCGCACTCGCCAATATCACGCTTGATATTCGATCGGGCGAGTTCCTCTTCCTCGTCGGTCATTCCGGCTCGGGCAAGTCGACCTTCATCCGCATGCTCAACCGCGAAATCGTGCCCACGAGCGGCGAGCTCGTCGTCGCTGGCGAGAACCTGCGTACCATCAAGAACTGGCGTATTCCGTACCTGCGTCGCAGCGTTGGCTGCGTGTTCCAGGACTTCAAGCTTCTACCCAACAAGACGGCATTCGAGAACGTCGCCTTCGCACTCGAGGTAATCGGCAAGTCACGTCACGTCATTCGCACGCAGGTGCCCGAGGTCCTGCGTCTCGTCGGCCTCGAGGACAAGATGGATAAACTGCCCGACCAGCTTTCTGGTGGCGAGCAGCAGCGCGTTTCCATCGCCCGCTCCATCGTCAACCGTCCGCCGATCCTCATTTGCGACGAGCCGACCGGCAACCTCGATCCGCAGACCTCGCTGGGCATCATGCGTCTGCTCGAGCGCATTAACCGCACGGGCACGACCATCCTCGTCGCCACGCATGACCGCGAGATGGTCGATCAGATGCGTCGACGCGTGCTCGCACTCGAGAACGGCACCCTCGTCCGCGATCAGAAGAAGGGAGTGTACGGTTACGATGTCTAAGATCATCTATTTCCTCAAAGAGTCCATCATCAGCTCGCGCCGCAATCTCGGCACGACCATCGGCGGTATCGTCACCATTTTCCTGTCACTCCTCATGATCGGCGTGACCATCATCATCTCGATCATGATCGGCAACCTGGCGTCTTCGTTCGAGGACGAGGTCAACGTGCGTCTCTACATTTCCGACGAGGCAACTGACGAGCAGATATCGAGCCTCGACAGCTACCTCAAGACGCTCGAGAACGATGCCGGCAACATCGCCTCGGTGGACTTCCGCAATAAGGATCAGGTCCTCGAGGACTTCCAGCGTCAGACCGCCAACAACCCCGACATCGTGAATCAGCTCGATGGCAATCCGCTGCCGCGTACCTACGTCATTACGCTGCGCGACACGCACAAGGTGCAGGACACGGTGAGTGCGATTCTCGGAAACAGCGCTTTCACGGACATTGCCGATAATCCCAGTGACCCGTCCGACTCCATCAAGTACGGTCAAGGCACGGTCGAGCGCCTCTTCGCCGTCACCAACGTCATTCGCTACGCGTGCATCGTGGCGGTCGTCCTGCTCGTGTTCATCTCGCTCGTCTTCCTCAACAACACGATTCGCCTTGCGATTCTTGCCCGTAGGCGCGAGATTTCGATCATGCGTCTCGTGGGCGCGACCAACGGCTTCATTCGCGGGCCGTTTGTGATGGAAGGCGCGCTGCAGGCACTCGTCGGCGCCGTGTTTGCGATCATCGTGCTCTCGCTCGTGCGCGTGACGGTGTTCCCCGCGCTCGAGAACATGGTGAGCTTCCTGCCGCTCACGGTCGATCCGGGCGTATACTCCGCCATCTACCTGGTGCTTATCGTGGCCGGTGTCTTCATCGGCATGCTGGGCTCGGCCATCGCGATGCGCCGCTACCTCAAGGTATAGATGCCAAAGCGCAGCGAAAAGCGTAAACCTTCGCAGCGCGCAGATGCTCCCCGGGTGCGCAAGCGCGAGCGCTCATGGCGCGTGCTTGCCATCGTCGCTTGCATCATCGTCTTTGCCCTCGTCGTGCTCTACCCCGTTGGGCGCGACTATTACAAGACGATGCGTACCGAACAGCGCCTTCAGGCGCAGCTTGATGCCGTGACCGAGCGTAACGAGGCCGTCCAAGCCGAGAACGACGCCCTGCAAACCGAGGAGGGCATCGAGAACCAGGCTCGCTCTGACCTGGGATGGGTCAGGGAAGGGGAGAGCTCTGCCGTGGTCACGAACGAGCAGGGTACGGTCGATAACGCTTCGAGGTTGCCGGACCATCTCGATGAGAAAAGCATCACCGCTCCGCAAACCTGGTACTACAGCATTCTTGATACGATATTCTTTGTTCACGAGTAAGCCCATGCAGTGATAGCATTAGGTGCCTGCATGTGGGGGCGTGGCGGAACTGGCAGACGCAGTGGACTTAAAATCCACCGGCCTTTGGTCATCAGGGTTCGAATCCCTGCGCCCCTACCAAATCGCGCTCATTTGCGCTGCACAAAGATATACAATGGTTTTCAGGAGAGGGTAAGTACGGACAAGGGGGAACTATGGCACTGTTTGGAAATTCTTCGACGGCTCACAGGCTACCGGAATACCGCGTCGCGGCACTTGCATCGCTCGACCTCGAGGAGCACATGAAGGAAAACCCGCTCGTGCTTGACCGTCCCGGTCATATCGAGTGGATGGTCACCGAGGACGAGGACGGCTACCTCACCGCTCACGGCGCTATCAGGGTTCCCGTCAACATCGTCTTTGCTCCTGCTACCGAAGAGGGCGCCGATCCGGAGATCGAGCGCGTCATCGTTAATGGCAAGCGCAAGTTCGATCGTCGCGTCGAAGAAGAAGAGCTGCACGACAAGAACTACGGTCTCGACGTCAAGAAGGCGCAGAGCGAAAGCTTCATGCGCTACCGCAAGAACATCAAGGCCTAGCCAAGAGGAGCGGCGGTAAGTGTCTTCTCGTCACGGCGGAGGCATGCGTAACACCATGGTCAATCACATCTTCGAGAAATTTCTGAACGAGAAGACGGCGGCTTTCGATAGCTACATGGCGGAGTTCTTTGGCGAGGGCACGCATCCTGATATGTGGCGCTACCTCTATGGGCCGCTTTCCGAGTTCTCGAACAACGCGGGCAAGCGGCATCGCCCGCTCATCTGCATGCTCGCATGCAAGGCAGTCGGCGGTGACGATGACATGGCGCGTGCTGCCGGTGCGGCCATCGAGCATTTCCATACCGCTGCGCTCATTCATGACGATATCGCCGACGAGTCTCAGCTCAGGCGTGGCAAGCCATGCCTGCATCACCAGATTGGCGAGGGCCTCGCCATCAACGCGGGCGATCTTGCGCTTTCGCTCGTCACGGGTACGGTGCTCGTCGACGACTCGCTCTCCGATGCCGTCAAGTTGCGCGTGCTCAAGGAGCTTGTCGATATGACGACGCGCACGATCGAGGGCCAGGCGCTCGATATTGGTTGGGCGCGCGACGAGCGTTTCGACATCACTGTCGAGGACTACCTCACGATGGCCGCTCACAAGACCGCGTTCTACTCGGGCGGTGTGCCGCTTGCCGTCGGCGCCATCATCGGTGGCGGCAGCGAGCTGCAGATCGAGACCCTACGCGCCTACGGCATG
>USOR01000135.1 GCA_900556425.1 uncultured Coriobacteriaceae bacterium | reverse complement strand
GGGACAGGTCATTTGTCCCACTCCCGCCAATCCCAACAAATCCTTAGTCCTCGATGGTGATGTACTCAATCGTGGGCATATTGTCGGGGTTGTTGATTGCTCCGCCCTGGCCCGTGGCATACTTGAGATAGGTGTTCACGATTGCATCCACCGTCTGCATGCCGGCATCGTCAATCATGCCGAATGCGGCGTACTGGCCATCGAGACTGAGCGAGACGTTCTCGCTTGTGGCAAGCGTGATGAAGAAGGTGGTCTTGGCGCTGTTGTAGACGCCGGTACGTGCCATGGCGACCGTGCCGCGCTTGAACTCGTCGGCGAAGCTGTTGTCGACATCGTTTTCGTAGAACTCACCGATGATGGGAGGCAGTGCAGGGTCATTGCCCGAGGCGCTATTGCCCTTCGTGCCGCCCTGCAGGCAAAAGCCCTCGACGATGCGGTAGAACTTGAGCCCATCGTAGTATCCGTCCTCGGCGAGGCTGCAGAAGTTCGCGACCGTCACCGGTGCCGAATCGGCATACAGCTCGATAGTGAACGGGTCGAAGCCCTCGACCTTGACGACGGCATGATGCGTGCCCGTGGCGTACTTGCCCGATGCCTTCGTGGTCACGGTATTGGGATCGACGCTCTTTGACGAGGACGAGGATGAGCCGCATGCGGCAAGCGTGCAGCAGATCAGGGCACTGAGCCCGATGATTGCAAAAGTGCGGGCAAACTTCTTCATGTCATACCTCAATCAATCATGGTTATCGATGCGATGCGCGGATACTTGGTCTCGTCGATAATCCTGCCGTTGTCATCGACGATGATGCGGAAGTCCTCATCAGCTGCCGTGGTACGTTTGGCAATCTCTTCGATGACCTCGTAGTTCTCGACAATCTTGGCAAAGCCGGCATACTTGCCGTCGAGGAAGGAGAGGTCGCTCATGAAGATGATGAGGCTCGATGCATCGCTTTGCTGCCCGTCGATCGCGCGGTTCATGGCGATGACACCGCGTTTGAGCGAGTTGGAGTTCTTGATTTCGGATTCCTCGTACTCACCCGTGATGAGATAGTTGTTGTCTTGCTGCGTGTTGCCAACACGCAGGTACATCTCGTTCAGAATCCAGTAGACGGGCTTGCCATTGTAGAAACCGCTGTCGACGAGACGGCAGAACTTCTCGGCCGTGACAGGTGCGGAGTGCGAGTAGACCTCGATGGAAAGCGGCGAGGACTCGTAGCCCTCGAAGACGAGCTCGGCATGGTGAATGCCACTAGAGTAGTCGATCTCCTCGACGGGAGCATGCACGAGTACCTCGTCTGAGTCCGACTTCTGCGTATCGGTCTGCACGGACGTCGATGATGCGCATCCGGCAAGGAGCACGCAGACGAGCATGGTGCAGGACAAGACGATGCACGCGATGGGGATGTACAGCAGGCGTTTCATAGACGAGTCATTCTACTACAAGCGCAGGTACGCGAACTAGTAGACCATTCCCATCGCCTCGTTCACCTCGCCAAGCGTCGCATTGGCAATCTCGTTCGCCTTGCGATTGCCCTCATGCAGCACGTCCTTGACGTAATCGAGGTCACGCGCAAGCTCCTCGCGGCGCGCACGTATGGGAGCGAAGTAGTCATTGACCGCCTCGGTGACAAACGCCTTGAGCGTGCCGCCTCCTCCATCGCCAATCTCGGCGGCGATGTCCACCTCGGTGCGGCCCGAGCACAGCGCGGCGGTGGTAAGCAGTGCGGAGACGCCGGGGCGATTCTCGCGATCGAAGGTGATATTGCGATCGGAATCCGTCGGGGACTTCTTGATGATCTTGGCCGTCTCGTCTGCCGTCATGCACAACGAGATGCCGTTCTTGTAGCTCTTGGACATCTTGCGACCGTCCAGGCCGGGAACCTCGATAACATCCGAGAGGACGCCCTCGGGCTCGGGAAAGACCGGGGCATAGCGCTCGTTGAAGCGGCGGGCGATCTGGCGGGTCTGCTCGATGTGGGGCAGCTGGTCCTTGCCGACGGGCACGACATTGCCCTTGCAGAAGAGAATGTCGCAGGCCTGGTGGACCGGATATGTCAAAAGCAAGCCGGTGAGCGCATGACCCGATGCCTCCTGCTCGGCCTTGACGGTTGGATTGCGCTCAAGCTCGGACTCGCTCACCAGCGAGAGGAAAGGCAGCATGAGCTGATTGAGCGCGGGAACTGCGGAGTGCGTGAAGATCATCGTCTTGGCTGGGTCGATGCCGCAGGCAAGGTAGTCAATGACGATGTTATAAACGTTATCGGCGATATTATCCGTCGTGTCGCGATCGGTAATGACCTGATAATCGGCAATGACGATGTTGGTGTGTATGCCGCGGTTCTGCAGATCGACACGCCCCTTGAGCGTCCCGAAGTAATGCCCGAGGTGCAACCTGCCCGTAGGGCGGTCACCCGTGAGCATGCAGTACTTGCCGGGATTGACGTCAAAGTCCGCGCGAATCGCATCGCTTTTGCGCTTTGCCGCCTCGAAGCTGCCATCATTCGGCATATCAACGCCACCTTTCTCGTGAGAATATCTGCAAGATGGTACACCATCTTGAAAACATACGACTAGTACCCACCAAGATCGCCGGGATGGATACCGTAAGACTCGAGTTCGGCAAATCCCGGACGAGTCCTGAACACGAAGCTATCGACATTGCGCACGATGAGATGATTCACCTCGTCAGGCCCCATCGCGAGCCAATTCGCGAGAAACCCCCTGATAACGCCACCATGCACGACAACGGCCGTGCGGCCTTCCAGGCGCTCGAGTTCCTCACTCGCCTCTCGGATGCGCGCGAGAAAATCATCGAAGCTCTCCCCTCCCTGCGCGGGTGGCCACGTGCTTGCACGCGGCCCCCAGGGAAAGGGCAAGTCACGCTCGATGACATCATCGAAGGTCATGCCCTCGATGGGGCCAAAATCGAACTCGGTGAGCCGATCGTCAACGCGCAGCTCGACACCAAGCTCGCGTGCTGCCGGCTCGGCAATCATCATCCTGCAGCGCTTGAGGGGCGAGCATATGATGCGGTCAGGACGCCAGGCGACGAGTCCTTCGACGGCGCGGCGTGATTGTTCCTCACCGAGCGCGGTCACGCCCTCGTCCCTTCTCCCGAGAAAGAAACCCTGGGAGTTTGCATGCGTCTGAGCATGCCGCATGAGCAAGACCCGCGGCATGTCGTCTTTGGCTCCCGTCGCAAGCGGATTCGGGGTCGTCGTATCGTCTTCGTGCTTCGTCATAACCGGCTTCTCCCTGTCTAAAGGCCCGCAGTCTCGCGCAAGCTCGCGACCTCGTCATCACGCAAGAGACGCCAGGCGCCTTCCTCGACATCTTCGAGAACAAGTGGGCCGAAGCTGCTTCTGTGCAAATCGAGTACCGGATGATGCACAGCTGAACACATGCGTTTGACCTGGCGCTTTCTACCCTCGTGTATAACGAGCTCGATGTCACTCGTGCCATCGGGGCGTTCGGCAACGATGCGAACCCGTGCCGGCGCCGTGAGGCCGTCGTCAAGCATGATGCCGTCACGAAGTGCCTGGATCTCCTCTGTGCTAGGAACGCCATCCACATGTGCCTGATACGTCTTGTCGACATGGTGTTTGGGATGAAGGAGGTGCTGACTCATGTCGCCATCGGTCGTGAACAGGAGCAAACCCGTCGTGTCCTTGTCGAGCCTGCCAACGGGATAGAGGCCAGGATATCGATCACGCGGCACGAGATGCGCGACGCAGGGACGTCCCTGCGGATCGTCCATGGTCGTCAGATAGCCCTTGGGTTTGTAAAGCATGAGGTAGACGGAATCGTCTTCGAGATGCACCTCGCGGCCGTCGACGCAGACAGTGTCGACCTTGGGGTCGACTTTACTGCCGAGTTCGGTCACGACCCGGCCGTTTACGCTCACGCGCCCGGCGGT
>USOR01000134.1 GCA_900556425.1 uncultured Coriobacteriaceae bacterium | reverse complement strand
CCGCACTCGACGATCAGATCGACCTGCGTACGTATCCCGCAGCGCAGCAGATGATTATGCACGCTCGCGACCGACAGGAGCGATGGCACCGGCACGAGGCCACGCCCGGCCCGATCCGAGAGCACCAGAATGTTCACGCCCGAGCGTACGAGCTCCTCGGCTTGCCTGCCCAGTTTCTCGACGGCGTCGGCAAGGGCATGCTCGCCGCCATCGGGGCTGTAGGCAGCCACGATTCTGGCAGCCTTGAAGCCCTTCTGCCCAATCGTCGCAAGCGCGGCGAACTGGGCCTCGTTCAGCAGCGGTGTTTCGAGCCTCACGAGGCGGCAGTTGGCGCGTGCGTCTTCGAGCAGGTTGCCATGGTTGCCCAGGTAGAGCAGCGTCGAGGTGATATAGGATTCGCGCAACGCGTCGATAGGCGGGTTCGTCACCTGCGAGAACAGCTGGTTGAAGTAATGGTAGAAGCGACGGGGGCGTTCCGACAGGCACGCGAGCGGCGTATCCTCGCCCATGGACGCGAGCGGCACGGCGCCGATGTCGGCCATGGGGATGATGGCCTCCTCGATGTCCTCGAAGCAGAACCCGTGCACCGCCTGACGCTCCGTCAGGGATAGGTCCTCGTCATCAACCGTAAGCGTGCTGGCCTCGGCACCCTCGATCAACGACGAGAGCGCGAGCGTCTCGGACTTGATCCACTCGCGATACGGCTTCTCGTTGGCGAGCTCGTCCCTGATTTCATCATCGTAGAGAACGCGTCCTTGCTCGGGATCGACCATGAGCATTTGCCCTGGCCCCAAACTGCCGGATACGAGAATCTTGGCCGGATCGATATCGAGCGCCCCCGCCTCGCTCGACAGGATGAGACGATCGTCGGAGGTCACGCAGTACCGAGCGGGGCGCAAGCCGTTGCGGTCGATGACGGCGCCCAGCATGGTGCCGTCCGAAAACGCGATCGCAGCCGGCCCCTCCCACGCCTCGGTGAGCATGGACTGGTATTGGTCCCAGGCGCTGCGCTTGCTCGTCAGGACCTCGTTCTTATCCCAGGGCTCGGGCAGGAGCATCGATACGGCGCGCATGAGGGAGCGGCCGTTCATGGAGATGAACTCGAGCATGTTGTCGAGCATCGCCGAGTCGGAGCCCTCGCCATTGAAGACGGGCAGGACCTTCTCGAGAGCCGCGCCCATGACGGGCGAGTACAGATGCGGCTCGCGTGCGCGGGCCCAGTTCACGTTGCAGCGCAGCGTGTTTATCTCGCCGTTATGGACGATATAGCGCTGGGGATGGGCGCGTTCCCACGACGGCGTCGTGTTCGTCGAGTAGCGCGAGTGCACGAGCGCAATCGCGGAGTCGGTCATCGCATCGTCGAGATCGCAGAAGAAGCCGCGCATTTGCGTGGAGACGAGCATGCCCTTGTAGACGATCGTCCGTGCGCTCATCGAGCATACATAGAAGACCTTGCCGGCAAGCGCGGGTGTCATCTGCGCTTGCTTCTCGATGGTGCGCCTGCAAACGTAGAGCGCGCGTTCGAAGTCCTCGCCGGGATTGACGTGCGAGGGACGCCCCACAAAGGCCTGTTTGATGACGGGCATGCATTCGAGTGCCGTCGTTCCCAGGTCATGACAATCGACGGGAACGTCGCGCCAGAACAAGAGCGGAATGCCCTCGGCAGCACAGCCATCCTCGAAGATGCGCATACCGGCGGTCATGCCCTCCTCGTCCGTGGGCAGAAAGAGCATGGCAACGCCGTATTCGCCCTCGTCGGGGAGTATGCTGCCGCACTTCTGCGCCTCCTTGCGAAAGAAGCGATGCGGTACCTGGATGAGGATGCCCGCGCCATCACCCGTGTTGGGCTCGAGGCCAACACCACCGCGATGCTCGAGATTGACGAGAACCGAGAGCGCGTCGTCGATGATCTGATGCGAGCGCACGCCCTTGAGGTGTGCCAGCGCCCCGATACCGCACGCATCATGCTCGAACTCGCTGCGGTACAGCGTCGGATCTGCACACGGACGCCTCCCGGCCCGATCTGTCATCTCAGCCTGCATGCTCATACCTCTTCTTAACGGTAGCTGGTTCCCATAACTGCTGAGTAGGATAAGCGGGGCACGTTACGCCCATGTTTCGAATGCGAGTTTTTTTGGATGAGACAAAAGTCACCGGACAAAAGTCGCCGGGGCACTTTTGTCTGGTTTCTGTGGGACAAGTGGACAGGTCATTTGTCCCACAACTGCCATTCTTTCCACCCCTAGCGCAGCCTTGCTCGCGGATGCGTCGAGAGATACTCCTCACGGATATGACTTCTGTCGACGTGTGTGTAAATCTGCGTCGTCGATATGTCGCTATGGCCGAGCATCTCTTGCAAGACACGCAGGTCGGCCCCTCCCTCGAGCATGTGCGTCGCGAAGCTGTGGCGCAGAGTGTGCGGATGCAGACCCTCGATGCCCACGTTGCGCCCGTACTTCTCGACAAGTTTGCAGACGCTGCGTCGCGAGAGCCGGCCACCGCGTGCATTGACGAAGATGGCCTCCGGGTCCTGTGCAGCCGCAGCGCCCTTGGCGTGTAGATACGGACGACCATCGCGCAGATACTCGTCAAGCGCCTGGCGCGCGGAGCCCAAAAGCGGGACCAGGCGCTCCTTGCTCCCCTTGCCGCGCACGCGAACGAGCTCGTCATCGAGCAGGAGGTTGCCAAAACCCAGGGAGGTAAGCTCGCTTACGCGCAAGCCACAACCGTAGAGCATCTCGAGAATCGCCCGGTCGCGAAGGCCAGCAGATGTCTCGGGGAAGGGCTGATCGAGCAATGCGGCGATTTGCTCGATGGTGATGGCCTGTGGCAAACGCTCGGCTTTCTTGGGTAGCGGAACTGATGCGGCAAGATCCGTCTGGGCAAGCCCCTCGCGCACGCAAAAGCGATGAAATCCCTTGAGGGCCGCGACATGGCGCTCCATGCTACTCGAAGCGTAATCGCGCCTATGGAGGTCTTCGATGTAATCGGTGATGTCGTCACGCTCGATGCCATCGAGCGCGTCAATGCCCGCAGCGTGCATGAAGGCGAGGTAATCGCGTAGGTCACGCTCGTACGCCTCGACACTTGCCGTGGAAAGCCCCCGCTCGACGGTAAGGCAGGTGAGATACTCGTCAAGGACGTCTCCGTACGCACCGATATCGGCGTGCGTGTTCGCTTTTATGACGCGAGGCGCCATTACGAGCACCGCGCCCTCTCACGCACGAGCGCGCAGGCAAGGCGTGCCGTGTTCTCGAGATCTGCGACCTTGAGGCATTCGTCCACCGAGTGGAACTTGGTCATGCCCGTCGAAACGACGAGCGGATCGACGCCGAGCTTTACGTACTGGTTGGCATCCGTGCCTCCTGTCGACATGAAGGTGCGCGGCGTGAAGCCCGCAGCCTGTGCGGCGCAACAGAACATCTGGACGATGGGCGCGTCCTCGGCAATCTTGAAGCCCGGATATTCGAGCTCCCATTCCACATCGACCTGGGCACCAAGTTGCGCGGCCGCGTCACGCATAGCGTCGTCCATGGCCGCACGCACGCGCTCGACGTCTGCCGCATCGACCGCGCGGCACTCCCCCGTCACCTCGCAGCTCGGCGCCACGACGTTGTTGGCACTGCCACCGAAGATGGTGCCGATATTCGATGCGCAGTATTCTCCGACGGCCCCGAGGACACCGGCACAGCGCATGGTCTCGATCGCGAGGCTTGCCGCCTCGATTGCGCTAATGCCCTCCTCCGGAGCAACACCGGCATGACTTGCCTTGCCTATGAACCGCGCCCTGAAGGTGTAATGGTAGGGAGCGGCCAGGCACGCGCCACCCACATCGCCCGCATCATCGAAGACGAAGCAGGGCTCGCCAGTCTCGAAGTGCGCCGCACCGAAGTTTGCCGCACCGCGGCAGCCGGTCTCC
>USOR01000133.1 GCA_900556425.1 uncultured Coriobacteriaceae bacterium | reverse complement strand
AAGCTCTGCAAGCGATGCGGAGCACGGCCTGCGCGTGTCCGATGATGCCGACATCGCGCGTATACTCTCGACCGGTACCGAGGAGTTCCGTGCGCTTGGCACCTTGTTCACGACGCCAGGCTTCGATTCCTTCATCTCGTCACGTCGTCCCAAGGTCGTCTTCGGGCTCTCCATTCAGTCCAATCTTGTTAACCTGACGGCGTCGGTCGATGACCTTCCCAAATCCGAGCTTGCCGCCTTGCTTCACTCATACCGACGACGCAGGCGCTTCCATCGTCTCAAGGACGGCAACTTCGTCGACCTATCTGAAAGCGACCTTTCGCGTGCCGAGGAGTACGCGGGCGAACTTGGAATGGATGCCGAGACGTTGCTGGTCAACGGAGCGCATCTGCCCTTGTACCGCGCCTTTCAACTTGACGGGCTCGTCGAGGGGGCGCGTCGCGATCATGCTTTCTATGACTACGTGCAGTCAATCGAGCAAGCCGCACAAGTCAAAACGCACATACCCACTGGTTTCAACGGCGAGTTGCGTCCTTATCAGATCGAGGGCCTGACGTGGCTCAACACCATCGCGGCCATGGGCCTTGGCGGCATTCTTGCCGACGAGATGGGTCTGGGCAAGACCATACAGCTCATTGCCCATACGCTTGTCGATCTCGACAGCATACGTGCTTACGGTCCGGCACTCATCGTCTGTCCCGCATCGGTCGTCTACAACTGGGTTGCCGAGTTCGAACGCTTTGCGCCGAGCGTGCGCGTCGTTCCCATTGCGGGAAGCAAGGAGGAGCGCGAGGCAACACTTGCGTCCTGCGCCGTCGATTACTCCGAGGAGTCGGAACTTCCGGACGTCCTCGTGACCTCGTATGACTTGCTCAGGCGCGATGTCGAGTGTTACGAGGCGCTCAATCTACACACGGTAACGCTCGACGAGGCCCAGTACATCAAGAACCATGCGACGATCTCGGCGCGTTCGGTCAAGAGCCTCGATTCGCTCCACCGTTTCGCGCTCACAGGCACACCCATCGAGAACAGGCTCTCGGAGCTTTGGAGTATCTTCGACTTTCTGATGCCCGGCTTGCTGAGCACGTACGAGAACTTCCGGACTCGTTACGAGCAGCCCATCTTGGACGGTGACGAACGTGCGCTCGAGCGTCTGCAGGCGCTGGTCGGGCATTTCATCCTGCGCAGGATGAAACAAGACGTCCTCACCGATCTGCCCGACAAGGACGAGTCCATCGTCTATACCCAGCTTGGCGACGAGCAGATGCGTCTGTACCGTGCGCTCGAACAACGTCTGCGCGAGAGCATCAATTCTCGTTCGCGCCAGGCGTTCAGCGCCGACAAGATCGCCGTACTCGCAGAGATCACGCGGTTACGCGAGCTCTGTTGCGACCCCGCCCTCCTCTTCGAAAACTACGAAGGGGAGGCGGCCAAGCTCGATACCATCATCGAGCTCATCGAAAGCGCTCATGATTCGGGCGAGAAGACGCTTGTGTTCTCGCAGTTCGTGCAGTTCCTCGATATCATCGCCGAGAGCCTGGACGAACATGGCATCTCGTACTTCGTGATCACGGGCTCGACTCCCAAGCGTCAACGCATCCAGCTCGTCAACGAATTCAACGAAGACGATACGCCCGTCTTTCTCGTCTCGCTCAAAGCCGGTGGCACGGGCCTCAACCTCACCGGCGCATCCGTCGTCATCCACTCGGATCCCTGGTGGAACCTCGCCGCCGAAAACCAGGCCACCGATCGCGCCCATCGCATCGGACAAAAGCGCGCCGTATCCGTCTACAAGGTCATCGCCAAGGATACGATTGAGGAGCGCGTCGTTGCCCTGCAGCATGCCAAGAGCAAGCTTGCCGACAAACTCGTGCGTGGCGATGGAACGCCTCTGGCTTCTCTCACGCGTGACGAGCTGCTTCAGCTACTTGATCGATAGGATACGTGCGCGATGGGTGATGAGACGCGGACGAGCCGTCTGGAACGCTTGTTGGGTATACAGGGAGTCGCGAAGCTCGCTTCTGCGCGCGTGATGGTCATCGGCATCGGGGGCGTGGGTTCCAACTGCGTCGAGGCGCTCGCACGTGGTGGCGTGGGGTCGTTCGTCATCATCGATGATGACCGTGTTGAGGAGAGCAACGTCAATCGACAGGCAATCGCCTTCTCGAGCACGCTTGGCAGGCTCAAGGTCGATGTCATGCGTGACATGATTGCCGACATCAATCCGCAGGCTCACGTCAAGACGCTTGAACGACGCATCCTGCCCGATGACGTTGAGAGTCTGTTCGAGGAATGCCCAGTCGACTACTGCATCGATGCGCAGGATACGATTGTCACTAAGCTTGCCCTTGCTGCCTATTGCGAGGAACATGACCTGTCGCTACTAAGTTCAATGGGTGCGGCCAACACCTTCGACCCAACCAAGCTCGCCTTTGCCGACATCTACGAGACGAGCTCGTGCCCTCTGAGCCGCGTGGTGCGCAAACAGGCGCGCAAAGCCGGCATCAAGCGCATGCGCGTGCTCTACTCGACGGAAACGCCGGCATACACGCAAGCGCGCGAAGGAGCCGAACGGTCCGAGCGCAGCGATTTGGGCACGATGTCGTACATGCCCGCCATCATGGGTCAGATGCTTGCCGCCCGCTGCATAAGCGACATACTCGGAATCGAGTGGACATGATCGAACGCATCGAAGACGTCTGCGACGAACGTTTGCGCTTCTATTCGAAATTCACCGATGCGCAGCTCATGAACTATCCGGAAGGCTCGTCCGGTATGTTCATCGCAGAGTCTCGCCTCGTCATCGAACGTGCGATGAAGGCGGGAGCGCGTCCCGTCTCGCTCTTTGTCGAGGATCGCTGGTTCGACCCTTCGATTGACCTTGTCAACGCCGTCGAGGCGATTGATGCCTCCATCCCTGTCTTCCGAGCCACGCGTGCGCAAATGCAGGAAATCACCGGTTATCGCGTGACGCGGGGACCGCTTGCCGTCTTCATGCGCCCTGAGCTGCCCGGTCTCGACGAGCTCTTGCGCGACGCGCATCGTGTCGCGGTGCTCGAAGGCATCACGAACTTCACGAACATCGGCGCGATTTTTCGCAGCGCGGCAGCTCTCGGTATGGATGCGGTTCTCATCACACCGGGATGCCATGACCCGCTTTACAAGCGCGCGTCGCGCGTCTCCATGGGCACGGTGTTTCAGGTGCCGTGGGGGAGGGTTGACAACGTTGGCGAGTTGGGGGAGCGTGGTTTCGTCACAGCGGCGCTCGCTCTCGAAGATGACGCGATCGCGGTTGACGATGCCTCCCTCAAGAAGATCGAGAGGCTCGCGCTCGTGTTGGGAAGCGAGGGCTATGGGCTAGATCGCGCCACGATTGACGCTTGCGATACGAGCGTCATCATTCCGATGGAACACGAGGTCGACTCACTTAATGTCGCCGCTGCGAGCGCTGTCGCCTTCTGGGAGCTACGCTATGGGAAGGGAAGGTAGCCGTGGAGCTTCTTGCGCCGGCAGGCGGACTCGAGCAACTGCAGTATGCGGTGCGCTTCGGCGCTGATGCCGTGTACCTGGCCTGCGATCGCTTTGGCATGCGACAGCGGGCGAGCAACTTTGCCCTCGACGAGATTCCTGCGGCAATTGGCTATGCTCACGCTCATGACGTCAAGGTGTACGTGACGCTTAACATCGTCATGCACGACGATGATATCGAGGTGCTTCCCACATATCTGACTGCTCTGCGCGACGCGGGTGTCGATGCCTTCATCATCGGAGATCTTGGAGCAGCTCGTCTTGCTCGTGAAATCGCTCCGCAAGTCGCCTTGCACGTGAGTACGCAAGCGAGCGTCTCGAATGCCCTGGCGGCGCAAACCTGGTACGAGCTCGGTGCCAGGCGCATCGTCTGCGCCCGTGAGATGTCCCTTGAGGGTATCGCGCGGATGCGCAA
>USOR01000132.1 GCA_900556425.1 uncultured Coriobacteriaceae bacterium | reverse complement strand
CGAGATTCCTCCACTCCGGGGCCTGGCGGCCCCTTCGGTCGGAATGACAAGAAGCGGCTTACACATCCCAGGTCGAAATGATGGTGAGGCCTCTCTCGTTAGTCGACGAGCGTCAGTTCCTCGCCCTCCGAAAGCTCCGCGTACGCCGGGTCGGCAAAAAGCGCATCAACGTTCGCGTACACTTCACCCCAATCGACGGGGCAATCGAAAATCTGCTCGAGGTAATGCTGCACGGGCGTGCTTCCCACACCGCGTTGCAACGAATTGACACATGAGAAGCAGGTCGACAGCACGCGATCGGCATCCACTCCGTCAATTTCGGCCAAACGCAGGTTGCGGCGATACGCGCAGTAATCGGGAGCGTACACGCTCACCATGCCACCCCCACCGCAGCACAGGCAATCGCGTTTCTCGTGCGGCATGCTCTTAAATGTCGCGTTCTCAAACAAGCTGCGTGCCGCACTGCCAAAGAAACCAGCAGAGCGGTCGTAACACGCATCGTGAAAGGTGATGATCTCGGTGCTCTGCGACACCATGCCACGCTCGACGAGCAGATCGGGCAGACGCACGATCTCGATTTCCATTCCCTCGATCAGTTGAGGCAGCAGATGAGCGCAGTGCGGACAGGTCACGACCAGGCGCTCGATTTCCTTCTCGCGCAGAAAAGCCTGCACGTGCTCACGATAGGCATCGTACTCGTCATAGAAACCGACATCGTAGAAGGTTGCTCCGCAGCATATCGTAAGGGTATAGGCGGCGATGTCCTCGTCGCGCAGCCACTGCGAGACCTTGGCAGTCAGGTCGGGAGCATACGCATACAGCGCACAGCCCGGAAAGAACGCGGTGTGGTTGGCGTCGTCCCCCAAGTTGGCCTCGCCTTGGATATACGTGACGTTGGTGATGTCCCCGGTATCACGTGCGCGCAGCGCCGAGAACACGTTGTACTTGAGATCCGTCCTGAACTTGCGGTACAGAGGCCTCAGCTCGGGCTTCTGCTTAAGTAGCAGTGCCCTGAGCGGCTTGTTGGCACGTGAGGCGACCAGATCGACCGGGCAATTAATCGTGCAACGATTGCACAGCGCGCACGTGAAGGGCGCGTAATCCCAGGTTTCCTCGCCGTTGAGGATGGACTCGCACAACTCGCCGAGATTGGGTTCGCCATTCGAGAAGTTGCCGCAATCGGTCTGAGCACAGAGGCCGCAGCGAATGCAGCTGTCAGAAAAATCCTGCACATCTTCAAGGGGATGATGCATCTCGAGTCCTTCCTCGCACCGTGTTTGTGCCCGATTATACGCCAATGTGTCAGGGGGTCTGACCCCCTGACACATACACGCTTGCAAATGAGTAAAAAGCTGCCGGCTTCTCCGCCACACCAAACAAAGACCCCCGCCTCTTGGAGGAGACGGGGGTCGTTCGCATTACTCGCTCGCAGCAAGCTGCAAAAGCAGATCCTACTGGGCGCCAGTCATGGCCGGGTTGGGGCCAGAGGTCTGGTAAACCTCATCGGGACCATCGGCAGGTGCCTCGTCAGCAACCTCGCCAGCAGGCGTAACCCACGTCCAGTACTCCTTGCCAGCCTCCCAGTAATCCATGAAGTCCTGGTGGCTCTGCGGCAGACGCGTGTAGTACTTGAGCTCTGCGGGGGTGACGCGGCGCTGGTAGCTCCAGATAATCATGAAGCGCAGCAGGCAGCCACCCATGAGGGCAATGATCTGCGAAGCATAGCCGCCCACGCTCGTGATGTTGAGCACGAACGGGATGACCAGACCGCAGCAGACCATGAGGCCCCAGAAGTAACCGGCCCACTCGCCACGAACCCAGCGCTCCGCATGGGACTTGGCGGTCTCGTTGGAGGCGCAGAACTGCAGCATCACGTACAGGAGCAGCACGACGAGCTCGAGTGCGATGAGAATCGCGTCGGCAACGTGCAGGATGTGACGCAGCTCCTCGGTGAGCAGCGCGGCAAGCGGCGTGGACAGGTTAACCTGCAGCCACTCGGCCGGGAAGGGCCACACGCCGATGCACATGGAGAGCAGGGCCGCACCCGTGGAGCAGCCGGACACCATGAAGAGCACGGGCAGAACCGGCGTGTTCCAGAACGGACGGGACTTCATGCTGGAGAGCAGAACGCCCGTGTAGATCGTGACGCAGAGGCCAAAGAAGCCTGCGATGCCGAGCAGCACCTGCGCGACGCCTTCATACGGAATGAAGGGCAGGAACGTGAGCCAGGAGAGCTCCCAGAAGATGAAGAGCACGCCTGCGATCATCGAGATGGAGAGGAACACGGCGCCCCACTTGATGACCGAGGTCCTCGTCACGAAGGCACGGTAGAAGATCCACGGCTGGCCGAGCTCGAAGACGAGCAGGCCAGTGCCGATGCCCAGGATGAGGAAGGCGATGAAGACGCCCCAAACCAGAGCACCGCTGGTAAGAGCAGACGGCGCAATAATCAATCCGACAACGGCGGCGGTCGCCATCATGCCGCCACCAAGGCCGCCCAAGAAGAGGTAGAGGGCGATAGGCCAAATCCAGAACTGTTTCACTGTACCGTACCTCCTAAATCGGGGATGTAGTAGATCATGGGCTCGGTACCAAGCTCGGGATAGACCTGCTCGGTGTAATACGAGTTCACGAGCTTCGAGACCTCGCTGTTGGGGTCATCGAGATCGCCGAACGTGCGGGCCTTCTGATGGCAGGTCATGACGCAGAAGGGCTGCTCGCCCTCGCGGACACGATCCTTGCAGAAGGTGCACTTGCGGATGTAGCCCTCGTGCTCGTTCATGTCGCGAGCGCCGTAGGGGCACGCATTCGCGCAGACCTTGCATCCCATGCACTGGGAAGGCTCAACCCACACGATACCGTCGTCGTCCTGGCGGGACGCGCCGGTCGGGCAGGCGGGCACGCAAGCGGGCTTGTCGCAGTGCATGCAGATGAGCGGCGTGAAGGTCATGTGGACATGAGGCCACACGCCCTCTGCTCCGTTGGATACAACGGGGTTGTAGATGATGTCAATGGGCAGCTCGTTCCAGGTGCGACATGCGATGGTGCATGACGAGCAACCAATGCAACGACGCTGGTCCATAACCATTGCGTAACGGGTCATTCCAGTCCTCCTCTCTCTACTGGTTCGCTTGGACGTTGGCGTCCTTGATGTTATAGGGCGCTTCGACGGGCTGCATCGAGAAGTCGTACCAGTCGTTCTTCTCCTCGTCGACCAGGTAGTTACCACCCTCGTGCTGCACGAAGCGATAACCGGTGCCCGGCTGATAGTGGAAGGAACTCGTCGGATCGATCAGCCAACCACTGCCCGTGTCATAGTAACGGCCCTTGTCATCCTCGGCCTTGAGCGTGACGGGGTTCCACGTCGTGCCGGCGGGCAGCTCGAAATCGGCCTGCGGGCCCTCGCAGGGCTGCATGGAGAAGTCGTAGAACTGACCCGTGCTCTCGTCGAGCAGGAAGTCGCCATTGTAGGAGATGTACTTGTAACCCGTACCCATCTGGTAGAAGGTGCCCGTCGCATCGTCGACCATCCAGCCAGAGGCTTGATCGTAGCGGCGGCCATTCTCGTCATAGCAAGCACGCTTGCGGTAATCCCAGGTGAGACCCTCGGGAACCTCGAAGTCGGGCTGCGCGAAGACGGGCTCGGCAAACTCGAGTGCCATCTTCTGGGTGCTCGGCATGGCATGCACGCCCGGGCCCTCGGAAGCGAAGGCGGAGCCGGGGATGGAGAACTGGCAGTCGCGCTCCGTGTACTCGTAGTCGATGTCGGTGCACTTGTAGACCTTGCACATGAGGCCACGGTTGGCCCAGCAGCCGGTCAGCGGATCGCAGTGCTCGTCATCGACGGACGTGAGCACGTTGGTGTTGGACTCGAGGCAGCCAAAGGGCTCGGGGCCTTCGGGGCTACGCTCGGGGAACCACCAGCCGCGCTGCGTGTAGATCGC
>USOR01000131.1 GCA_900556425.1 uncultured Coriobacteriaceae bacterium | reverse complement strand
TCGCTCTCTCGTGCAAAATACTGCCTTCTCAGCCCCTCTGACTGCTCTCTGTGTTTCGATGCTAATCAGTCTCTAAAAGTGCCACAGGCGCGATTCTGAAGCCTCGTTTTTTGGGGCCGGAAATCTTCCTTCGTTTGGCACTCTGTTAGACCCAAATTTCTGCCAAAATATCTTGGTCACTTTTCTTGTGGATTCTTGTGGAGACGCGCCAACCGATTCAATGCATCGCTCTGCTTTTCGTGTCTCGGCTGTCGTGTATGATGATGAAAAATTTCGAGTGGAAGGTTGTATGGCATGCACATCGGATTCGACAACGACATGTATATCGAAATGCAGGCCGCTCGCATCAGGGAGCGTATTGCGCAATTTGGTGGCAAGTTGTATCTCGAATTCGGTGGCAAGCTTTTCGACGATTACCACGCCTCACGCGTGCTTCCTGGTTTCGAGCCTGATTCCAAGGTCCGCATGCTCATGACCCTGGCCGATGATGCAGAGGTCGTCATTGCGATCAACGCTAATCATATAGAGGGCAATAAGCATCGCTCAGATATCGGCATTGCCTACTCCGAGGATGTTCTGCGTCTCATGGATGTATATCGCGAGATGGGCCTGCTCGTCGGCGGCGTCGTTATCACGCAATTCACCGGCCAGCCCCATGCAGAGGCATATCAACGCCGCCTGGAGTCCATGGGCATCAAATGCTACCGTCACTATGTCATTGACCGCTATCCGTCAGATATCGAGCATATCGTGAGCGATGAAGGCTTTGGCAAAAACGATTACATCGTGACGGAACGCCCGCTTGTCGTCGTCACGGCCCCTGGTCCGGGCTCCGGCAAGCTGGCAACGTGCCTCTCCCAGCTCTATCACGAGAACAAGCATGGCGTCACCTGCGGATATGCCAAGTTCGAGACCTTCCCGGTCTGGAACCTCCCGCTCAAGCACCCGGTCAACATTGCCTATGAGGCCGCCACGGCAGATCTTGAGGACAACAACATCATCGATCCGTTCCATCTCGAGGCCTACGGGAGCATCGCCGTCAACTACAACCGTGATGTCGAGACATTTCCCGTGCTCAAGGCCATGATGGAGAGCATCCTGGGAGAAAGCCCCTACCAATCCCCCACCGATATGGGCGTTAATATGGTAGGCAATTGCATCTGTGACGATGAGGTCTGCAGCGATGCAGCCCGCAACGAGGTCGTACGCCGCTACTTCCGTGCCCGCGAGCAGCTCGCACGCGTCGGCACCGGCAAAGAGGAGGTCGGCAAGCTCGAACTTCTCATGAAGGACGCGGGTGTCGATGTCGACCTTTCCCCCGCTCACCAGGCCGCACTCGCCAAAGCTGAAGTCTCGGGCCTACCCGCTGGCGCCCTGGTACTTCCCGATGGGTCGCTCGTCACCGGCAAGACTTCGGAGCTCCTTGGCGCTGCCTCATCGCTCCTGCTCAACGCCCTCAAGGTTGTGGCCGGCATCGATGACAGCACCTATATCGTGAGTGATGCGGCCCTCGAGCCCATCTGCCATCTCAAGACCGAGCATCTGCACAGCATTAACCCGCGTCTTCACTCAGATGAGACACTTATTGCCCTTTCCATTAGCTCGGCCACCGACCCTCTCGCCCAGAGGGCAATCGATGCAACCGAGGCCCTACGCGGCTGCGATGCCTATTTCTCGGTCATCATCTCCTCGACAGATGAGAAAACCTACGCAAATCTCGGCATCAACGTCTGCTGCGAGCCCGTCTTCGAGCGCCGCGCGTACTACCATCGCTAACTATCATCGCTAACCACCATACGCTACCTATTGCATTATTACACTGGATTCATTCTGCGTCAACTACCTGCGGCTACGCAAAAGCGTCGAGGGGCCCGACAATTCCGAATGGGTTTCTGAGGAATTGCGGACGCCTCGACGCCAAAACCAGTTGCCTTTACGCAACCTGTTATTTATCGATGACATCTCCGGTCACATCAACGATGCCATCGTCATTGGCATCGACTGCACCACCCGTGCCCATGGGCGTGCCATCGGCCCCCTCATCGAAGCCCTCCTGCTCCTCGACCTTGGCAACCTTGACCATGGAGGCGTCATAACCAAGCTCCTCGAGCGAATGCAGCGCCTTCTCGGCATGCACCTCGTTGATGGGCTTGCGGCCAAAGATGGCGTTGTAGATCCAGAAGGTAAACAGCGCCGTGAGCGCCAGGCCACACACGGCCAGCGCAAAGGAACCCAGGTGAACCAGACCGGCGATGGCATGCTCGCCACCGAGGAACAGGTCCATGCCGATGTTGTAGGTGTTGTAGCCACCAACGGTGATCATGACCGAAAAACCCTGACCGGCGAAGTTCGCAAGCGCACCGGAAATGCCGAAGGGCGCGAGGATCGCACCCAGCATCCATGCCGTCATCAGGATGTGGAGCGGCGTCGTCTTGGAAGTGATGGACTTGCAGACCAGGAACAGAATCTGGAAGAACGCGGCGAGCAAGCCGCCCACCCACAGTGCGTTGAAGAAGAGCATGCCGCCCTCGGTCTTCGCCACACCCAGGTTCTGACCAGGCTGGACGCCCATCATGCCGCACACGTAACCAATCACGACGCACACGAGCATGAACACGACGTTAAACCAGATGACGAACCAGACGCAGTTCCAGACGCATTTGCCCATCGAGGCGTTTTCCTTGGTCCACGGACCAACGCCCTTCATGCCGACGGCCATCGCGAAACCGGAGAACGGCAGCAAGGCACCAAACGTAGCCCATTCCTCGACGTACTGGTAGCACGCAAAACCACCGAGCACGCAGCCGATGAGGCCCATGCTCACCAGAGTGGCACCACCCGTGAAGAATTCCATCGGCGTACCGGTCAGCGCAAACTGCCAGAATGACAAGATGGCCTGCGCGATAAGGGCGAGAACGCCGCCCACGCAGAAGCTGTAGAACACGGTCTTATAAGGTTTCATGTAATTCCCCCTGTTCGTGCGGGTCGGCCCTCCTGCAGACCCGCGCCTATACGAGAAAAGCCGCGTAGCGCTCGCGCTGCTTTCCGCGCCTGCCATGAGCATGGCAGGCGTCTTCGCATCCCTCCCAGGCGCGAACTCGTACAGTATATCGGCACTTCCCACACCACGCCACCCTTCGGTGGCTCTATAATCGCCAGTGGAAAGCCGTCTATGTGGATATGGAACCTTATGAACAACCAGTCATTGCGCAACGCCCTGCGTGTTTTCGAGCGCACCGAGGAAAACTACATCGAGGCCCTGCGTGAAAAGGGCCTGACCTTTGCCGATGCAAACGCACGTCATGATGCGATCGACGAGTTGCGCAGGCAACTGGCCAATCGGGGCGCCGAGATGCGCAACGGCGGCGCGAGCATTCGCGTGGGTTGGCTCTCTCCCGCCTGCGTCGAATGTACCGGCGCAAACGGCAGCGAGACCTTCTCGACCACCTTCAAATGCCACCGCGATTGCTACTTCTGCTTCAACTACAACCTCGCCGATTACGACAAGTTCGTCGAGGAAGGCTGCCCATGGGAAGAAGTTATGCAACAGGCTGCGCAATCAACCGGCGGAAAGATGGCCGTCGTTGGCCTGACCGGCGGGGAGCCGCTGCTCAACTTCGACGATACGCTCGCCTTCCTCGCCCGCGCCCATGAGCTCTTCGGTGACGCCCACAAGCGCATGTATACCTCGGGAGATCTGCTCACGCGTGAGATGGCCGGGCAGCTGCGTGATGCCGGTCTTGACGAGATTCGCTTCTCGATCAAACAGGACGACACCGACGAGCAGCGCGAGTGCGTGCTCGCCAACATGCAGATGGCCACCGAATACATTCCATCGGTCATGGTCGAGATGCCCATCATCCCCGGTACAGACGATGCGATGCGCGATTGGATGCGACGCTTTGACGAGGCGGGCATCGATGGCATGAACCTCCTCGAGTTCTGCTTCCCCTTCC
>USOR01000130.1 GCA_900556425.1 uncultured Coriobacteriaceae bacterium | reverse complement strand
CATCCGTGGTCGAGCGACCAACGCCCCAGATCCTCGACCGTGCCGCTGGCATGGGCGCCAAAGCGGAAATCCGAGCCGGTAAAGATAGCGCGCGGATTCGTGGCACTCCCGAGAAAGTCGAGGAACTCCGAAGGTGGCATCGAGAACAGCTCCGGGCTCGTGACGAGATTCAGCACCCCGCCCTCGGCCTGCTCGGCAATCATCGCAAGACGTTCGTCGTTCGAGAGCAGCTTGCCAAACGTGGGGTCATCGGCACGGAATATCTCGTCGGGATCGCGATCGAAGGTTACGGCGACGAGGGGCAGGCCAAGCTCGCGGGCCCTCTCGCGTGCCTGCGCGAAAATCGCCCGGTGGCCGATGTGCATGCCATCGAAAACGCCAATGACGAGCACGGTGCCCAAGATTTCTCGACTCCGCTCACTTCGTTCGCTACGCTCGAAATGACAGGAAGGACGCTCCCCCTTGTCATCTCGACCGAGCAAAGTCCCCTTGTCATCTCGACCGAGCGGAGTCCCATTGTCATCTCGACCGAGCGAAGCGAGCGGAGAGATCTCGCCCTTGCCTGCAGCGACATTCGAGATTTCTCGACTCCGCTCACTTCGTTCGCTCCGCTCGAAATGACAGGAGGGACGCTCCCCCTTGTCATCTCGACCGAGCGGAGAGATCTCGCTCGCACGAAACGCCGCTGGATCACACCGTATGATGGTCCCCGCCTTAGCCAACGCCGATGACACCCCCGGGAATGACCGTCGCGGGACGGCATGCCCCGGCGACGAAGTTGTAGACAGCGAGCAACTTGTTGTCGCGAATGCACGAGACCATACCCTCGCCTGCGGAGATATCGGTAAGCTCGCGACCGTTTGCCACGCATTGCGCCTGCTGTTCGCCGAGCTCGATGACGGGAAATCCCAAGAGCCGAGCCGGGTCGCACCACGGCAGTATATCGCCTGCCTCGGCACGATTCGCGAGCTCGTCGATGGAACAGGCCTCGTCGATGCCCATCGCGGCAACCGACGTACGACGAAGCGAGCCCAAATGGGCGCCACACCCGAGATAGGCACCGATATCACGCGCGAGAGCACGGATGTACGTGCCCTTGCTCACGTCGAAGTGAACGTCCCAGAAGGGCAACTCGCGCACCGACGTGTTGCCATCGGCGCAGATGAGCTCCGCCTCGCACACGCCCGCACCCACAAGCTGCGCCCCGTATACGGTGACGTGGCGCGCCTCAAGCTCGAGGCACGTGCCCTCACGCGCCGCCTTGTAGGCGACGATGCCGTTCTTCTTGATGGCAGAATACGCAGGCGGGAGCTGCTCGAGCTCGCCCGTGAACTCGTCGAGGATGGCCTGGGCATCCACTGACCGCATGATATCCGCAAGTTCCCCGTCGGACGCGCTCGCGAGCGTGCGTCCCTGGGCATCATCCGTATCGGTGGCGACGCCAAAGACGATGCGGGCATCGTAGCCCTTGTCGTGTCCGGTGAGGTACTCGGACAAGCGCGTAGCTGCGCCCACTCCCACGAGCATGAGACCCGTTGCAGCCGGATCGAGCGTGCCGGCATGTCCCACGCGCCGCTCACCCGTAATCTGGCGTACGCGATTGACCACATCGTGCGATGTCATCCCATAGGGCTTGTCGAGCGCGAGCACGCCGCACAGTCCGCTGGCACCACGCCTACGGCTCATAGCATGTCCTCGCGAATCCTCGTAAATGCCGTCGTGGCGGTTACCTCGGCATCCGTCGTCATCGAGGCCTTCGGTTGCTCGGCAAAGGACTCCGCAACGAGGCCCTCGACGATGGCACGCGCTTCGGGCAGCTTGCCGTGAATGGTAAAACCGGCTGCCGCCTTGTGACCGCCACCGTTCATCTGGGCGGCGATGGCAGCGACATCGCGATCGGTCTTGGAGCGAATCGAACCACGCACGATGGGCCCCTGCTCACGCAGCATGACGGCGATCTCGACGCCATCGAGCTGACGTATCGCATCGATGAGCGAGTCACCGTCCTCCTTGCTCGCACCGAGCTCCTCGAAATCGGCCTCGCAAGCCCACGACAGAGCGAGCTTGCCGTCAAAGAGCAATTCGAGGCGGCGCACGACGAGCGCCTCGAGCTGCAAGGCCGCCCAACTGCGACGCTGATAGACGTAGCGTGCGACTTCGGAGGGAAGCGCGCCGGCCGCCGCCATGTCGGCCGCCGCCATGAGCGCACGCGAGTCGGCATTCTGGAACTGAAACCTGCCCGTGTCGGTCACGAGCGCGGTATAGCAGCAGGTCGCGATATCCGGCGTCATCTCGGCACCGGCCTGCTCGAGGAAATCCCAGACGAGCATGCCCGCAGCTGCAGCCGTGCTATCGACATAGCCGACATCGGCAAAGGATGCGTCACCCTGGTGATGGTCGATGACAAGCGTCTTCTTCGCGCGTTTGAAGACGTGCTCGCCATCACCGGCACGCGCGGCGCTCGGCACGTCGACGAGAATGAAGACGTCCGGGCGCGCATGATACTCGCAGGCGGGCATGAAGTCCCCGTAGCTTGCGAGAAAGTCGTAGAGCTTGGGCTGCTCACGCGTCGCGAGCAGCGGCGTCACCTCGTAACCGAGGCTGCGCAGGCCCAGCGTGAGGGCAAGCGCGCTACCGAGGCAATCGCCATCCGGGTTGACATGGCCGCAGACGGCAACGCTTCGCGCCCCGTCAAGCAGCTCAATGCCATTCGTGTAATCGAGCTTCGCCATTGATCGTCCTTTTGGTCTTTGTGCGTGATCGCAAACGATGATTGCGCTGCGCTAGCCCTCGTCGGAAAACAGCGACGCGATGCGCTCGGCAGCGTCGACCGACGGGTCGATGAAGAAGCGCAACTCGGGCGTGACGCGCCAACCGAGGCTCTTGCCGACAAGCGAGCGTATGCGGCCCTTGGCGGCTTCGAGCCCCTCCATGACCTCGTCATAGCGGCTCGCATCGGCGCTCAGGAACAGCAGCACGTTGGCGATCTTCTCGCGCAGTTCCTCGTTGACACGACGCGATGTGGGTGTCTGTTTCATGTCTATTCCTTACGGGCGACCTGCTCGATGCGATAGCCCTCGATGACGTCGCCTTCCTTGATGTCCTGGAAGTCCTCGATGCCGATGCCGCACTCCGTGCCCGAACGCACCGATGACACGTCATCACGATAGTGGCGCATGGACATGATGGAACCGTCGTGAACGATGACGCCGTCACGCACGATGCGCACGTGATCGGTATTGGCGATTTCGCCTTCGGTGACGATGCAGCCGGCGATGACGCCGACCTTGGGCATCTTGAAGGTCTCGCGCACGGTGGCAGAACCGGTGTCGACCTCGACCTCCTCGGGAGCGAGCAAGCCGACGCGTGCGGCGTTGATATCCTCGATGGCCTGGTAGATGACGCGGTACAGGCGAATGTCGACCTTCTCGCGCTCGGCAGCCTGACGCACGCCGGCCTGTGGACGCACGCCGAAGCCGATGATGATGGCGTCGGATGCCGCGGCGAAGTTGACGTCTGTCTCGGTGACGCCACCGACAGCAGCGCGGATGACGTTGATGCGCACCTCGGACTGATCCATCTTCTCGAGCGCACCGCGCAGGGCCTCGATGGAACCCTGGGTATCGGCCTTGACGATGAGGTTGAGCTCGGCGTGCTTGTTGGCCTCGATGCGGGCGAAGAGATCGTCGAGGTTCATGTGACGCGGAGCCTCCTGTGCAGCCAGGCGCTGCTTGAGCTCGCGCTCGGCAGCCAGGCTACGGGCCTCGGACTCGTTTTCGAAGACGGCGAACTCGTCACCGGCGCTCGGGACCGAGGACAGGCCCAGGATCTCGACCGGATCGGCAGGCTTGGCTTCTTTGACCGAATTGCCCTTCGGGTCGATGAGCGCACGCACGTGACCGAAGCACACGCCCGCGACGAGAGCGTCGCCCACGTGCAGCGTACCACGCTGCACGATGACGGTCGCCACCGG
>USOR01000129.1 GCA_900556425.1 uncultured Coriobacteriaceae bacterium | reverse complement strand
TCGGACAGCACGTTCATGTCGTAGAACTCGGTCGAACGCAGGGTGATGGTGGTGACACCAGCCTCAACATAGGCGCGCACGAGCTCAATGATCTCCTCCTTGGAGTAGATCACGTCCTCCTCGACAAGCCCCCACTCGGTCCCGAACGCGCAGAACTTGCAGTTCATGTCGCAGCTGCACAGGTCCACGCCGATGGCACCCGAGATAGAGGCGCTGTTGCCCGTGGCGATGTGCGCCAGCTCGGCGGCCTTCTCCTTCAGATAGGAAACCTCTTCGGAACTCGGGTCGAGCTCCAGCAATCTGATGATCACCTCACGCGGCTGGGACGCGCCACGCACGCCCTCGTCATACACCTTGTCGATGAGTTCCTTGACCTCGTTGTTCATTTCAATCCTTTCGCTTTTTGATTTGCAACCTGTATCGGCATTCGCCGTAAAGGGTCTGTCCCCTTATTTCCAAGATTTCTCGACTCGCTCCGCTCGCTCGAAATGACAGTGGGGGGTCTGTCCCCTTATCACCACCTGCGGTAATCGGGGGTCTGTCCCCTTATTGCCACCTGCGGCGATTGGGGGTCTGTCCCCTTATTGCCACCACTCCCCTAACGCCATGTGGTGAACCTCTTCTGCAGCCAGCCGGAGAAGTAGTTGAGCACCGTGACTGTCATGCCGCAGGTGATGATGCCCGCGTAGATGTTCGCGTAGTTCGCGAACACGTTGGCATTGGATATCCAGTATCCGATGCCAGACTTGGCGCCAAAGCTCTCGGCGTACATGAGCATCAGGAAACCCGTGGTGAGCGACACGCGCAGGCCCTTGAGAATGTCCGGGATGATATAGGGAATGATGATCCTGCTGATCATGGTCGGCGTATTGACCATGAGCACGCGCGTGTTATCCACGATGGCCGGCGGCAGCGACCCGACACGCAGAATCATGGACAGGAACTGCGGCCAGAACACGCCGATGAGGATGACCATGATGGCCGCCCAGCGGTAGGTGGGCATGATGATGACGAGGAACGGCGTGAACACGACCGACGGGATGGGCGCAAACACGTTGGCAATCGGATAGAAAATCGCACGCAAGCGCGGAATCCATCCGCAGATGATGCCGAGGATGATGCCGAGAATCGTGCCCAGAATGTAACCCGTAAGCAGTAGCTGCAACGAGGAGACCACGTTCATCGCAAGCTCGCCGCTGTATTCGACGAAGACGTTGAAGACATTTTCCGGCGAGGGGATGAGCACGTTATGGGCAATGCCCAGCTTGGGACCAACAAGTTCCCAGGCGATGAAGATCACCCAGACGATCAGGATGATGTCGGATGAACCCTCTGGCATGGGATCCTTGCGTCGACCTAGAGCCAAGGCGAGCAGATAGAAGAACTCGATGCAGCAGATGGCGATAATCTCGCCGGTTACGGGCGAGACATTGGTACGCGTATTGGGCATGAGAAAAATGATGCCCAGCAGTGCGAGTAGAAGCACGTGTGAGATGACCAGGTGCGTTTTGATCTTGCGCGGCATCTACATCACCTCCTCGTATACGCGTTCGCGGTCGGCCTGGTCGAGCTTCGTCTCCTCGGCCGCGTAGAACAGCTCCATAAGGTACGCACGACATTCCTTGTAGACATCGGTCTCGAAGAAGGCCTCGGGATCACGCGGACGCGGAATGTCGAGCGTAAACTCGTCGATGAAGCGGCCGCCACTCATGAACACGATGCGATCGGCCAAAAGCAGCGCCTCCTCGACGTCGTGGGTAACGAAGATGGCCGTCTTGCGCGACTCGTCCGACATCCACAGGCCCTCCATGAGACCTTGCAGCTCGCGGCGCGTCTTGATGTCAAGCGCACCGAAGGGCTCGTCGAACAGGAGCATCTCGGTGTCCATCGCAAGCGCGCGGGCAATGGCCACGCGTTGCTGCATGCCACCGGAGAGTTGATAGGGATACAGGTCGGCGGCCTTGCTCATGTTGACCTTGGCTAGGTATTCGTCGGCAATTTCGGAGATGCGTTCCTTGCTCAAACCGCGATGTAGCTCGAGCGATGCCTGATGAATGCCGAACTCGACGTTTTGCTTCGCCTTCATCCAGGGAAAGATCGCATAGTTCTGGAAGACCACCGAACGGTTCATGCCGGGACCATCGAGCGGTTCGTCGCCGATGAGAATCCTTCCTCCCAACGGCTTTTGCAGGCCGGCAAGGATGCGAAGGGTGGTGGACTTGCCGCACCCCGAATGCCCGACCAGGCATAGGAACTCGCCGTCCGCAACGTGCAGATTCAGGTGCTTGAGCACGAGGTCCTCATCGGGAATATCCTCTGCGGTCACATGGCGGTGCTTGCGTGTCTTGAACTTGTCCGCCTCGTCGGGGTAGGCATAGGACACGTCAATCATGTCGAGCGAGCTCATCATCACCTCCGTTTTCTTGTCTCTCGTCTTACATATGGGGAAGGACGGCCCTGCGCAAACAGGACCGCCCTGGGGCAACGCTGACAGCCGAAAGGGACTTAGCCGTTGTAGATGGCGAAGTCGGCGGCAAGCTTCTGGTAGGTCTGGTTGTCGGGATACTGCGAAACCAGGCGATCGAGAGCGCGCTTGTAGACCTCGCTCGTGGCGTACTGATTCATCGCGTTCTCGTCGCCCTCGATCTCGCCGATGGAGAGCATGGCCTTGTAATAGTCCACAATCTCGTTGGTGTGGGGATCGGGCGAGAGGTCCATCATGTTGCGATAGGAATCGGTGCCGTAGAGGGCCGCCTCGACGTACTCGGGAGTCTGGGCGGAGTAATCGACCATGCGCTTGATGACGTCTTCCTTGTTGTTGAGGTAATAGTCATAGCCGCGAATGAGGGCGACCTCGAAGTCAACGAGGGACTGGAATTTGTTGTGATAGGCATCGTCGGAGCAGTTCTGGCGGCAGCACGGATAATCGCCCGTCACGTCCGCAGGTGCACCAGCGACCTTGATGTCATCCATGGAGGTTGAATAGGTGTAGCCCATGGCATTGTTGGCGATGAACAGGTCGCACTGACCCGAACGCAGGCCCTCGAGAGCCGTGGTGGGATTATCGACGTACTCGAACTCGACGTCCTTGCCCAGCTCAAGGCCGTTATCTTGGAGATAGGCCTTCAGGTAGATCTGGCCGCTCTCCTCGCGCTGGCAGGCGATCTTGAGACCGCGGAAGTCCTCGGCAGTCTTGAGGTCGCGATTGAAGCTGGTGGTGGAGATGAACTCCGAACCATCGAGAATGGTGCCGCCGAAGACGTAGATGGGAATACCCTGCGACACATAGGAGCATGCCGGGACAATGCCGAAGAGGTCGATGTCGAGCTTGTTGACGGACATCGAGGCCATGGCATCGGCGAGTGCGACGGTCTGGAACTCGACGTCGCAGCCCTCCTCCTCGAAGTAGCCAAGCTGATCGGCGAGAATGGCCGGGGCAATCTTGATGAGCTTGCCGGTGACGGCGCATACCAGATGCTCGCCATCGCCCTTTTCCATGAAATCGTTGTTGCTGCCTTGGCCTGAGCCGCCGCAACCAACGAGAGACACGGTCAGCAGGGCGCTCATGGCAAGAGCGGCTACCAACACTCCAATCTTCTTGCTTATTTTCATGTGGTCTCCCTTTCGTGAATCGTAACTGAGCGCGGAGACTATAGCATCTATTGGACGCATGCAAATAGTTAAGTGCAAAATGTCCCTATTGGATTAATGCTAATGGTAGATGAATGTCGGTAATCGGTTCGGTGCAGTATCGTGCGTGCGCAAAGAGAGGGGGGCGGGGGTCACGGGGTTCAGGGGTCTGTCCCCGTGTTGCCAGGGGTCTGTCCCCCTATTGTCAGCTTTGGGTTCGGGGGTCTGTCCCCTTGTTGCCAGCTTGCCGTATTAGGCTAGCGCAAGCTGGCAGACGATGAGCAGCATGATGAAGAACACGCCGTTCACGATGCCGAAGAGACGAAGGAAGGACGCCGTGTCCGGCGCATCCGGCTCGCGCAGGCGCGGGA
>USOR01000128.1 GCA_900556425.1 uncultured Coriobacteriaceae bacterium | reverse complement strand
GATTGCGTGCTGCCCACCCGTACGGCGCGTATGGGCACGGCGTTTTCGAGCACGGGCCGCATGAACATGCGCAACGCCAAGTACGCGCGTGACTTTGGGCCGCTCGACGAGCAGTGCACGTGCCCGACCTGCCGCAACCACACTCGTGCCTACATCCGACACCTCGTGAAGATGGACGAGATGCTCGGCGGGATCCTGCTCTCGATTCACAACGTGCACTTCCTGCTCGACCTCATGCGACGCGCCCGCGAGGCCATTGCCGCTGGCGAGTATGCGGCCTTCGAGCGCGCATGGATGGAGTCGGAGGCTGCTAACGATTACTAGGGGCGTGCTGACGGGAAGCGTGCTGACGAGAATTGCCGAGTTGACCTGGGTGCCTATGGCTTTGCCCGAAATGACAGAGGATTTCCATGCTTGCGTTCTCGTGTTGTAAGATGCGGTGTCTATACTGTTGACCACGTTGTAACGAATGGCGCATCGCGCCTGTTCATACGAGGAAAGGGGCCTTTTATGGCAACGTCATATGGGGCTTTGATCGCAAAGCGTGTCGCGGGTGTGTTTCTGGCAATCGCACTCGCCGTTTCGTTCATGCCGTTGACCGCATGGGCGCAGCCCGCTCAGGCCGAGGAGCCCACGGCCCAAGAGACCGTGGCATCCGATGCCGATGCGGGCCTCGTGGCCCAGGATATCAACATTGCCCAGGGCACTTCCGGTACCTGCGTGTGGCGCATCGAGTCTTCGGGCAGGCTCGTGATTGAGCCCAACAACAGTGCCAGTGGTGGCGACCTTGGGGATATCCACTACAACTTTCATAGTGGCGTCGTGAGCGGTGTGGCGGAGTCGAACGCCCCGTGGTATCCCAGGCGCGATAGCATCACGTCCGTCTATATCGCCCCCGGTGTCAGGGGCAACAACACGATGACGGGCCTGTTCTACAACTGCAAGAATCTCACGAACGTCAACATCGCCAATCTTGACACTTCCAAGGTTCGCTATGCAGGTGGCATGTTTGACGGCTGCACCTCGCTCGCCTCGTTCACCATGCCCAACTTCAATTTCAATAACGTCACCGACATCAAGTACATGTTCTACGGTTGCACGGGGCTCAAGAGCCTTGACCTGCGTTATATCGACACCTCGAAGGTCGTCGTCATGGACCGCATGTTCTACGGATGCTCGGCTCTGACCTCGCTTAACCTGAGCGGCTTCAAGACGACGGCGGCAAAGCAGATGTTCGAGATGTTCCGTGGTTGTTCGTCGCTCGCTTCGGTGGACGTCTCGGGATTTGATACGAAGAACGTGACCGAGATGTGGAACATGTTCCGCGACTGCTCGTCGCTCACCGACCTCGACCTTTCCGCGTTCAAGACCGATAGCCTGACGAACATGCGCGACATGTTCTACGGGTGCTCTTCGGTCAAGTCCATCGACATCTCCGGCTTCCGGGTTTCGACCGGTTGTGATCGCGGATCCTCGCTGTTCTACGGCATGAACGCCCTCGAGCGCGTGAGCGTGGGCGATGGCTGGACCTTCCAGGGCAGTGGCGGTTTGGGGACTTCGCTGCCCACGGCCACCTGGCTCTCCGGTGCCACCTCCAAGACCTTCACCGCCCGCCAGATTGCCGACGAGCGAAACAACATGGCCGACGTGTATGTGAAGTATCGTCCCTCCACGCCGGGGCCCATCATCAGCTATGGTAATGGCCAGAACTGGGCGCATGGTTCCATGGGCGGCGCGGCGTTTCGTTCGACGGGCAAGCTCGCCGATCTCTCGTGCGTGCGCGTGGACGGCAAGATCATCGCCCGCGGCAACTATGACCAGCGCGATGACGAGGGGTCGACGCTCGTCACGCTTAAGCCCGCATATCTGGAGACGATTGACAACGGGACGCACACGATCGATCTCGTGTTTGCCACGGGAACGGCGAGCGCCAGCTTTAGCGTGAGCGGCAACACGTCGGGTACGGTTCTCGATCCTGTCACCATGTTCCGCTTGTACAACCCCAACAGCGGCGAGCACTTCTACACCTCGAGCACCGTCGAGCGTGACAACTGCGTGAGCGTCGGTTGGAACGACGAGGGTGTGGGCTGGGTGGCGCCTGCCGCCGGAGACCCGGTCTACCGTCTCTATAACCAGTACGGTGGCGAGCACCATTACACGACGAGCGTCGTGGAACGAGACAACCTCATCAGCGTGGGCTGGAACGACGAAGGCGTGGGCTGGTACTCGGGTGGATCCGTGCGCCTGGACCGCCAGTACAACCCCAACGCCTATGCGAACAACCATAACTACACGTCAAGTACCGTCGAGAAGGAGAATCTCCTGAGCCTGGGCTGGCAGGACGAAGGCACCGCCTGGTACGGCGTGCAGTAGGCTTGCAAGAGCGGCTCTACGCCGGATCGGCGGCGTTGAGCCGCAATGCGCAGGCCTGAAGCTCGTCGGCGAGTGCAGGTGTGATGGGTTCGGAGAGTTCCCCGCCCGATTGCAGGGCATCGTCGAGGGCGAGCATGCGACGCACGAAGGCCTCGTTATCGGCATCGAACATGCGCAGGCGCCGTGCAGCGGCAAGACCGGCGTCGATGTCGTTTGACTGCGCGACACGGCGCAGGTGCAAGATCACCAGGTTGACCGAGCCGTGAAAGCGGCGCTCGATGGGGACTTCGGTCTGGGGCATGCGTGCTCGCCTCCCTTAATCGAGGATAGCGTCGATTTTGGCGACCTTGCTCGTCATGGTATTTGTGTGACCAGGTCGGATGTCAGCCTTGAGGATGACCTCGGTGCGGATGCCGCGCTCCGCCAGGACGAAGGTCGCGTCCTTCACGACCCGCATGACCTCGTCATATTCGCCCTCTATCTCGGTAAACATCGAATTGGTGCGCGAGGGGAGTCCCGAATCGCGGATGACGCGGATGACCTCGGCCACGTATTCGGACAGCTCCTCGCCTTCGCCGAAGGGCGCGATGGCGATGGCAACAAGCGTGTTCATGCTAGGCCTCCTCGAGCGTCAGGGGATTGGCGGCGATGTCTTCGGGTGTGGCGCGATACAGCTCGTCGAGGAATGCGACCTTGAAGCTTGCGGGTGCGTCCGTGTGACTGGCTGCGCGGGTTGCGGCGAGGTTGAAGGCCGCACTCGCGGTGAGGGCAGCGGTGAAGGGGTCAGCGCAGGCGGCGTATACGGCGGCAACGCCTCCAAGTGCACAGCCGAAGCCGGTCACTTTCTCCATGAGAGGGGAGCCGCCTTGCGAATGGGCAACTAGCTTCCCATCGGTGATGAGATCGATGGGCCCGGATACGGCGACGGCACCTTTGATGTGGCGAGCGAGTGCGATGGCAGCGTCACGGGCACCATCGACGCTGTCGGTGGAGTCGACGCCCTTAACGCCACTGGTTGCATAGTTGCCTTCGAGCCCCCAGAACTTGGCGAGCGCGATGGCTTCGGAGGCGTTACAGCGGATGATGGTGGGCGTGTGTTCCTTCATATGTGCAAGGATGTGTCCGCGCACCTCACCCAGGCCAATGCCGACGGGATCGAGCACCCAGGGTGTTTCATGCTCGCAGAGGGCAGTTGCGGTACGGCACATTGCCTCCTCGTGGGAGGGCAGCAGCGTGCCCACGTTGATGTAGAATGCCCCGGATTGCGCACCCAGGGCCTCGCCCTCGTCGGGCAGATAGACCATCGCGGCAGACCCACCAGCTGCAAGCTGAGCATTTGCGACAAAGTCGACGGTTACGTAATTGGTGATGGAGCCCGCAAGCGGAGCGGTCTCTTTGACGGCGGATACGGTGGCGAGGATGCGTTCGCGGGTTTGGTCGAGAGATTGCATCGGGTTTATCTCCATTCTAGGTGGGAATGCGAGCTCTCATTCTAGCGCACGGGGGAGATTTCTCCACTTCAGGGGAGCGTGTCCGGCACGCTGTCTCAAATCACGGTCAAACGGGATGAATTGGCTCGTTTTTGAGACAGCATGCCAGGCACGCCGTCCGCCGTCTAAGCGTTGTCTGG
>USOR01000127.1 GCA_900556425.1 uncultured Coriobacteriaceae bacterium | reverse complement strand
ATTCGGGCCGAGCGCTGCCGGCTTCATCATCGATGCGTACAACTGGCATGTCTTGTTCTGGATTATCGTCACACTTTCCCTTTTGGTGATTCTCGCAAGCATCTTCACCCTCGAACGAGTAAGCACGGAGAGTAAGAACGCGACGCTCGATAAAATCTCGCTTTTCCAATCAACCGTAGGATTCGGGTCCCTTCTTTACGGCCTGTCGAGCATCGGCTCGTTCGGACTCAATCCAATCGACATCGCCGTTGCGCTCGTAGGCGTTGTCGTTCTCGTCTTCTTCTTCAGACGACAGCTGCGCATGGATTCCCCCATGCTTCAAGTGCGCGTTCTCGAGAACAGGAAGTTCCTCATAGGAACAATCATCGGCATGCTCGTTCAGGCGTCCCTGCTCGTGGCGCCCGTGCTCATGCCCATTTACGTGCAGGACCTTCTGGGCTACTCCGCAACGGTGTCTGGCCTTGTCATCATGCCCGGCGCCATCATCATGGGCATCATGAATCCCATCGCAGGACGCATCTTCGATAAGCACGGTGCACGCGCTATGGGCATCATCGGCATGCTCCTGCTCGCGGCAACCACGCTGGGATTCGTCTTTGTCGGAACGAACACGTCAATCGCCGTTATCACGATTCTGTTCGCCGTGCGCATGTTCTCGATGGCGCTCGTGAACATGCCCATCACCACTTGGGGCATGAACGCGCTCGACACCAAGTTCATGAATCACGGCACGTCCATCAACAATACGCTGCGCCAGGTTGCGGGCTCGCTTGGCACGGCGCTCGTCGTTTCGATCTACACGGCGGCCCAGGTGCAGATCGGTGGCCCCAATCCACCGGTCGAGGCATCCATGACGGCGTTCAACATCGCGTTCATGATCTGCACGGCGCTCGTACTCATCGGTGCGATCCTCACCATCATCTTCGTCAAGGGCAAGCCCGGCACGATCGAGGCGACGGGTGCCGAGGGCGAAACCGTGCACGAGCGTGGTGTCGCTGGCGAGAACAAGACCTTGCTCGAACGCATCATGAAGCGCGACGTGTACGTGCTGCATAGCGATGATACGGTGCAGGCGGCCATGCAGCTCTTCATCAACGAAGGCATCAGCGCCTGTCCGATCGTGGACCGCGATGACAGGCCCGTTGGCTTCATTTCCGATGGCGACATACTCAAGAACCTCGCGCGCAATTCCAGGTCCTTCATGGATCCGGTGGCGCTCATCGCCATGACGGCGCAGGATAAGCGCGGTTACGACGAGAAACTCGAGGAGCTTATGGAGAAACCCGTCGCCTCCATCGGCACGCGCAACTTCCTGAGCGTCAACGTGCACGAGAGCATCGACGAGGTATGCCGTGTGCTGGCCGACAACCATCTCAAAAAGGTGCCGGTCATGGAGGACGGCAAGATTTGCGGCATCATCAATCGCAGCGATATCACCCGCTATTCCATGGAGGCGTATCTCGAGGGTCGTCCCGAGGATGCAGTTTATTGCGAAGCCGAAGGCGACGGAACCAAGTGCGAATGCGAGCCTGAACACGTATCATAGGGCGGTACACGTACGTCGATCGCGAGGAAGATGGCTAAGACGGTCACGATAGAGGCAAACGCTAATGACGCGACGCTCGTCGTCGACTTCGACGTGTTCTCGTACATGCTCGACATCGGCGAGGCGATGCTCACGTCCGGTGCCGACGTCCACACCGTCGAGCACACGCTTGCGCGCATGGGAAGGGCCTACGGCGCCTATAAGATGAACGTGCTCGTCATCACGGCCGTCATCATCGTGACCATCACGTTGCCGGGTGATGTCGAGAAGACGATGTCCCGACGCATTGCCAATGAGGGTTCGACCGACTTCGATCGGCTGGAGGCCCTGAGCAAGTTGTGCGAGGAGTGCTGTCAGACGCCCTTGCCGGCCCAGGAGCTTCGCAGGAGGCTCGACCGCATCAAGGGCAAGTCCTTTCCGAAGCTGTCGCTATATCTGGGTGGTGCGCTTTCGGCCGGTGGGTTTGCCATCTTCTTTGGTGGCACCATTCTCGACGGCATCATGTCAGCCCTCATCGCGCTGTTCGTGTGCGCCGCGCTCAAGTATTTCCGTCCCATCACGCCCAATACGATTGTCTTCAATTTTGCGACTTCGCTCGTCACTGGCCTGATCATCTGCCTTGTCGCCCGGTTCGTCTCGCACATGTCCATCGACATGGCGATCATCGGTGTGATCATGCTCTTGATTCCCGGCGTCGCCATTACAAACGCGACACGCGACATGCTATCGGGCGACACCATATCCGGTGTCATGCGTTTCATCGAGAGCCTGCTTTGGGCCACGTCCCTTGCGCTCGGCTTCATGGCCGCGCTTTGGATAGCGTCGTTGATATAGGAGTGGCGGATGGATTACCCCTTTCCCATAATGCTTCTCGTCACGCTCGTCGCGTCGCTTGGCTTCGCGCTGTTCTTCAACGTGAACAAGCGGCGTATCATTCCCGCGACTCTTGGCGGCGTGTTCACGTGGGCGATCTACTACGTGCTCTCCCTGCATATCAGCGGCGTCTTCATTCCCGTCGTGATCGCGAGCATCTTTGCGGCCGTATTTGCCGAGACGATGTCGCGCATCACCCACACGCCCGTGACCGGTTTCTTCATCATCTCGGTCATCCCGCTTATTCCCGGACGCGCCCTGTATTACACGATGTATAACGCGGTGAGCGGGAATCTATCCGCATGCGGGGAGTTTGCCATCATGACCATGTTGTATGCGGGAGGCATAGCCGTTGGCATCTGCGTTGTCACCGCCGTGGTGCAGACCTGGGACGTATGGGCTGCCGATAAGGCCAAGCGCCTCGCGAGGATGGTGAGGAAGCAGGCGCGCCGCAAGGCCTGAGAGCCTATAATGGGCGCTGCAAGTCATGCGATTGCCCATGTCTTCGTGTAGGGAGCCGCCATGCGCTATACCAAGCCGCAACACCAGACGCCGTCGGTCATGAACTGTCCCATGTTGCAAATCGTCACGGGCTGCACGCATAACAAATGCCACTTCTGCGATATTTTCCGTGACGTCGAGTTTCGCGTATCTCCGCGCGAGGAAATCGTCGAAGATCTCGAAGAGCTTGCAAAGACCATACGCCCCAACCAGCATCGCATCAACCTCACGGGCGGTAATCCATACGCGCTTTCGGCAGAGCGCCTCGTGCCCATCCTCGAGCTCATCAAGGAGAAGCTTCCGAGCATCACGAGCTATGGCGGCTTTTGCCGCATTGCCGATATCCAGAACAAGAGCGATGAGGATCTCAAATTGCTTGCTTCGCATGGCGTCGACGACTTGAGCATCGGTGCCGAGAGCGGTTATGACCCGGCACTCGCGTTCATGGAGAAGGGGCATACGGCAGCAGATGTTGCCGAGCAGGGCAAACGGCTGCGTGATGCCGGCATCGACTTCACGTACTTCTACCTCACGGGCATGGCTGGTGCCGGCAAAGGCCAGGAAAACGCCGTTGCAAGTGCGAAGGCCTTTAGCGAGGCAGCTCCGGGTCACATCCTCATCGTGACCATCACGCCGACGGCGACCTGGCCGCTTGCTGATGACATAGCGGCGGGTAAGTGGGCGCCCCCTGACGAAATCGAGATGATCGAGGAGATTCGCACCTTCATCGCAAACCTCGACTGCAAGACGTATGTCAATTGCTCGCACGATACCGATATCGTGCGTTTCGAGGGCCTCGTCCCCAAGGACCAGGAGAACATGCTCAAGCTCATCGACGATCGCCTTCCCAAGGTCAATCCGGCTGCGGCGCGCAAGATGCGCGAGTTCATCCACAAGGCGACGTTCTAGAGGGGGCTCCATATGGAAACGCCGACAGGGTACGTGACAGGCGAAGCGCTTGCGAGCATCCCGCCCATCGACGGATGCTCGTTCATGTTGCTACGTCCTGCGCAGGCCGCGGGCGACCCGCATGCCGATGTCTATCTCATGCGCATCGATGCCGCGGGCGAGATGAGCCCCGTCGCCTTTGTCGACGGTGCAGCTGGCGCCGCCTATCGTTGCGCCTGCGTACCGGCCGACGGACAGCC
>USOR01000126.1 GCA_900556425.1 uncultured Coriobacteriaceae bacterium | reverse complement strand
CGTCTGGGTGAGAAAGCTTTGCGGAATCATCAACCGCTTTGATGACAATGCTACCGCCAGGATTGAGCAGGGCATATGCCTTCTGGATAGCGGCCTTCTTGTCATCCAGGTGTTGCAGGACGTGCGAGAAGTAGACAACGTCGAAGGAATCATCCGGGACGTAATCCTGCAGGCTCGCGCACTCCCAGGAGAACCTCGCGTCCGTCGTGGCATCTTTCGCATCATCTATCGCATCTTGAAGCGGATCTATGCCGACGACCTTCGACAAGCCCGCGTATGGAGCAAACTTGAGCACCGTGTTGAAGCCGTCGAAACAGCCGACGTCGAGCACGCGGGCGGCATTCATGCCATCAAGCCCGATGCGCTCGAATGCCCGGTAGTCGGCATCGGCGCCCAGGCGCGCGACGGCATCAATATGTTCCTTGCTCCAAGACACCGATACGACACCCCTCGCCTTCTGTCCCTGCCCTCACGATGGAGATCCCGTTCGGGGCAGGCCCCATATCCCTAACTGCGACGACCGCAAGCACCCCTTTGGGCACGCGCAGCTTCCTTCAACATCTCCATTTCGGAATCGGAGAGCACCGCATCGTCCGCGAACACGGCAATATCGGATTCGATCTGCTCTACCGAATGAACGTTGCATGACACGCTGCGCACGTTTTCGAGGGATTTCACGAACATGAGCCCCCATTCGACACTCGACCTGTGCGCGCCACCCTGGCGAAGCACTGCCAGGGCATCCTCTTTCAGAAGACTTGCGGGGCCCACGCGCAGAGCCCCATGGGCGAGAATGGGCACACCGGCCTCGCTGGCGATTTCGTAGGCTTCGCGTGTCCTGCCTTCGAACCAGTCGAAGAAGTTGATCCTCATGCGCACGAAATCCCATGGATAGCGCTTCAGGAACTTTGCCAGCTCATCAGGGGACAGCTCGGAGTTGAAGCCAATCTGTGCGATCTGACCGGCCTCCTTGCGCTCAAAGAAGTAGTCAATCGCGCCGGATTCGACGTTGACCTCCTTGTTGATGTCGGTCACGCCCTCAATTGCGTAGAAGTCGATGCACTCCTTGCCAAGCTTCTTGAGCTGCTTCTGAAACACGTACTCGTAACGAGGGTCGACCATCTCGAAAAAGCTCGTGCACACATGCAGCGGCTTGGTGACCTTTGCGAATTCATCGCCGAGGAAACTCTCCGCCTCGCCCTTGTGATTCGAATATGAGGTGTCGAAGAAATCGACTCCCCCGTCAATCGCCGCCTGGAATATCGCCGAAGCCGTCTTTACGTCGAGATGGACGACACGAGAGCTGTCCTCGGTCGGAAAGCGCTTTGTCCCGAGTCCGAGACGCGATATCTTGCATCCGTTGACCGTGCCGTACTGCATGGGTCCGTACCTCCCTTAAGCTGACATGCCGTGCGCTACTCCTGCATCAACGCGTATACGGCGTTCGAATACCGTGTGAAATCGGGAATGTCGAGCCCCTCGGCGAGCATCGACTGTCCATAGAGGATGAAGGCATAGCGCTCGACGAGCTCGTTGTCATGTGCCTCGAACGCCTTGCGCATGACATCGAAGATGCCGTGCTCGGGATTGAGCTCGAGGGCATGACGTATCTGGGGTAGCGCCGTCGAACGCTCCTGCATGGACGCAAAGTATCTCTCGAGGCCCAGACTCACCTGTCCGATGGACGTGATGCACGCCGGCTCCCTGTCAAGATGCAGCGTGGAGCGCACCTCCACGACATCGGCCGGCAGGCAATCGCGCACATACGTGAAAAACGCGGAGTTTTCCTCGTCGATCGCGCGTTTGCGCATGAGGCTTTCGGCATCATCGAGAACGAGGTCATCTGCCGAGACGTTCTTGATGGGAAGGCCATCATATTCTCGCAGGGTCATCAGGCTAAACTCGTCGATGCCCTCGGAGCACAGGATGACGTCCCATCCCCTTTCGGTCACGGCCTTCACGGATGTCGTGGATTCGAGCTTGCGTGCCTCGTCGCCGGACGCAAACAAGATGCACGGCTGGTCACTTGGCATGGCGTCACGGTATTCGCGCAGGGTCATGGGGTCATCCGATTGGGCGGTAAAGAAAAGCAACAGGTCCTCGAGCTTCTCATTGAGCGCCCCCAAGGTCGCGTAGATGGCGAACTTGAAGGTGCGTCCGAAGCCCGAGAAGAAATCGACATAGGTCTCGCGCTCCTCATCGCGCATGACGGCGAACTCGTGGCAGAGGCGCTTGTCGATTTGCGCGGCGATGTCCTGCAAGAACGGATCTTCCTGGATGCCTTCGCGCGACAGGCTGATGCTTATGTCGGGACTATCGACAACGCCACGGACGAAGCCAAAATACTCAGGAACCAAGTCGGCGTAGAGCTCGTCGATCATGACGCCCGAGCTATAGAGCTTGAGGCCCTTCTTGTAGTCCCTGCTGTAGAAGTCGCCCGAGGGCTCGGACGGCACGAATAGAAGCACGTCGCAATTGTGCAGACCACGTGCATGCATCGTGATGATACGTAACGGCGGATGGGGATCGCCGAACTCCTCTTGGTAGAACGCCGCGTATTCCTCGTCGCTCACCTCGCTGCGGGGCTTTGCCCAGATGGGAACCATGGAATTGAGGACGCGACGCTCGACGTATTCCTCGAACTCGGGCTCGGCGTCAATGGCTCCATCTTCGGGAACGACCTGACGCACGCCGCTCGTCTCGAGGTAGATCGGATAGCGGATATAGTTGCTGTGACGCTTCACGAGCTCCTCGAGCGCGGGATACGACAGGAACTTGGTGTAATCGTTGGCCGCGTCATTGGGACGAAGGTGCAAGATGACGTCCGTGCCCGCATGGTCCCTTTCGGCACGGTCGATGGTGAAGCCCTCGATGCCGTCGCTTTCCCAGACAAACGCCTCGTCCGACCCCTGCGCGCGCGAGATGACGCTCACGTGATCGGCCACCATGAAGCTGGAATAGAAACCCACGCCAAACTGCCCGATGATATCCGCATCGCCTTCGCCATCGGTCATCTCGGCGAGTTTTGCCTCCTGGCTTGACGAATGGGCAATCGTTCCCAGTTCGCGCTCGAGGGCGACATCGTTCATGCCGATGCCGTTATCGCTCACGGTGATGGTGCCAGCATCGACATCGAAGGCGAGCTCGATGGCGGGCTCCCAGCCATCCTCGACGAGCTGGGATTCGCCATCCGCATGGTCGGCAGCCTGGGACCGCATAATCATGACCTTGTCGATCGAATCCGAGGCATTCGATATCAGCTCGCGCAGGAAGACTTCCTTGGTCGAGTAGATGGAGTTGATGACAATATCCAGAATCTTCTTGCTCTCGGTCTTAAACTCGTGCATTGAAACCCTCCATCAACTCGTGCCCGAAACTCCTGTCCTGACCAGATACGTCGATGCGATGACGACTCGCAACCAAACAAACCCTCACGTTGCTAGGAAGCGGCACCGATGCGCGTGATATCCGCCTCCTTGACGGCCCGCTTGGCCGCCTTGAGCCTGAGGGCCGCACAACGTGCGGCATAGATTCTGCCGTCCCTGTTGAAGTCGGCATGCGCGATATTCGCGTTTCCGGGCGCAATGGATTCGAAGAACGCGTTGAGGTCATCCTCTTCCACGACAAGCCCCTTGTGCTTCGCGTACGCATTCATCGCAAATTGCCTGTTGAGCTGCGTTCTCACCTGGAGCATGAGGGCGTTGGAGAGCTCTTCCTGCGTCATGCCCTGGGCTGCAAGGAACTCGTCGAGCGTCTGGTTCTCCGATTGAAGCTTCCAGTTGAGGTTCTCGCGCGCCTCCTTCATCGCGACGCCGTAGATGAGATCGGGGATATCGCCCACGATGCGCTTGGCGAGCTCGTTGCCCGCGAGCATTTGCGCGCTTCTCTGGAAGTCGTCTTCGTGTTGGGAGCGAATCTTCTCCTCAACCTCGGCCCTGAGTTGCTCGAGGCTCTCGATGCCCGGTTTCGTGCTTCGCGCCCAGGCATCATCCGGCTCGGGTGCGACCGACTTGATGATGCGTTTGACGGTCACCGTCGTCTCGTAGCTATCCATTTTCACGTTGCCATCGGCATCCGGAACGATAT
>USOR01000125.1 GCA_900556425.1 uncultured Coriobacteriaceae bacterium | reverse complement strand
CTACGCCGACCAGATCTTCGCCAATCTCGAGACGAATCTCGATAACCTTCTCAAGAACGTCACGCGTTGCCGTCAGCGCCTGAACAGCGGTATGACCGACTAATCTGTTCATTGCTCGACGGCTCGATAGCTGGGAGGTCGAGCAATGCAGCAGCTCGTTGTTTCCATTCATCCGGATCTCGTCGAACCGGCGTCGACGCGCTTTCTCGAGGGAACGCTCGACGAGACATCCTACCGCGTGGGCGGCATGGATCTCGAAACGCCGGATGGCATTCAGTATCAACTTCAATTGACAAACACCGGAGAGGGCATCGTGCTCTCCGGTGAGGCAAGCTGTGCGGCAATCACGCCGTGCACGCGTTGCCTTGTCCCCACTCGCATCGAGGTCTCGGGCGCTGTCGAGGGCTACTATCTGCTCGAAGCATCTGAAGATGTCGATGGCTACGAAGACGACGAGTTCGAGGTCATCGGTGCCGATGGCAGCTTCGATATTGCGCCAGCCATCATCGCCGCTCTCGTCTATGCGACGCCGTACGTGGTCCTCTGCAAGGAAGATTGCGCGGGCCTGTGCCCGCACTGCGGAGCAGATCTCAACGAGGGGCCATGTTCGTGCAACCAAGAAGATGAGATCGACCCCACCAACCCCTTCGCGGTCCTCAAGGATCTCAAGCTCGAAGGCGAGTGACGTAAATCCCGTGGGCTACAAGACATACACCTGTCCTCACGCCGCGCACTGCGGTGGCTGCGAGTGGCTTTCTGTCCCCTATCCCATTCAGCTTTCGCGCAAGCGTGCGATGCTCGAGGAACTCTTCGAGCCACTCGGCTGTGGAGTTGATGCCGTGATTGGCATGGATGAGCCGATTGCCTATCGTCACAAGATCATGACGCCGTACGCGCCGGGCAAGGAGGGTAAACCACGTCTTGGCATGTACGAGCGCGGTACGCATAGGCTCATTGAGGTGCGTGAATGCCTGGTCGAGCACAAGGCGGGACGTCCCATACTCAATAGCATCGCCGAGCTCGCACAGGGTTTTCACATCCCCGCCTATGACGAGAACACGGGTAAGGGCCTGCTGCGCCATGCGATCGTGCGCGTGGGCAAGAACACGGGGCAGATCATGGTGACGCTTGTCGTCAATCGCAAGGAGTTCCCGCGCAAGAAGGCGTTCGTCACCGCGTTGCGCAAACGACACCCTGCCATCGAGAGCGTGAGCTTCAACGTGAACACACGCCGCACCAACGCCGTGCTCGGTCCGCTTACGATGACGGCGTATGGGCAGGGATGGATTGAGGACGAGATCTGTGGCTGCACGTTCCGCATTCCGGCAACCGCGTTCTATCAAACCAATCCCGCGCAAACGGAAGCGCTCTATCAGACGGCGATTGACATGGCCAAGCTCCGCGAGGGTGACCGTGTGCTTGACGCGTATTGTGGCATCGGCACTATCGGTATCATCGCCGCCAAGCAGACGCGCGTCGAGCTCGTCGGCGTGGAGAGTGTCGAGGCTGCGGTAGAAATTGCCGCGGAAAACGCGCGCGTCAATCGCGTGAAGAACGCAAGCTTCGTATGCGCTGATGCGGGGGAGTATCTGACGAAATCCCAGGAGGTATTCGATGTCGTCATCCTCGATCCGCCGCGTGCCGGCGCGTCCGAGGAGTTTCTGGCAAGCGTCCTGGCTGCCGCGCCTCGTCGCATCGTCTACGTTAGTTGCAATCCCACCACGCAGCTGCGTGACATCGAGCGCCTTATGTCTGCCTACCACGTGAGCAAGCTCGTGGGTGTCGACATGTTTCCTCACACCAAGCACCTCGAGAGCGTCGCACTGCTGGAACGATAAACTTTTCTCTTCACTCTCATGCGAAAGCGTGGTATATTTCTTTTTCGCGTGTTCTAAGAGATTCTGCGTGTCCAGGCGACGCGCTTGCTAGAAAGGTTTGAGACGATGGCAGTACCTAAGCGTAAAACAGGCAGGATGAGGACCCATTCTCGTCGTTCTTCCAACGATGTGTGCAAGACGGCTGCGCGTTCCGTTTGCCCGCAGTGCGGCGAGGTCAAGCTTCCGCATACCGTTTGCCCGAGCTGCGGCTATTACAAGGGCCGAGAGGTTCTCGTCGTCGAGGACTAACAGCAATATACACATTGCATGTAATCCTGCAGATGGTCATCCGTTTGCAGGATTATTTCTTTATTCTGAGAAAAACTGTTTGTGAGGCGGGTCGATGAGCATGGATGAAATCAAGGTCGTCGTAGATGCGCAGGGTGGTGACAATGCCCCCGGTGTTGTTCTCGAGGGCGTTGCTCAGGCGGTAGCGCAAGATCTCTCGATCACCGTCATCCTTACGGGCGCCGAGGATGTCATCGTCCCCTTCGCAGCTGAGCATGCCAACGTCGTGGCCCATCCCACCACCGAGGTCATTGAGATGGGCGAGCATCCGGCAGAGGCCGTGCGCCGCAAGAAGGACTCCTCGATTGTCGGGGGCTGTCGTCTGGTCAAGGAGGGCGAGGCGGGTGGCTTCTTCTCCGCAGGCTCCACAGGTGCATGCATGTCTGCGGCTACGCTCGTCATCGGCCGCATCAAGGGTGTCAAGCGCCCGGCCATCGCGACGGTGCTGCCATCGCCCGTGGCCAAGGTCGTCTTCACTGACATGGGTGCCAATGCCGATTGCAAGCCCGAATACCTCGTTCAGTTTGCGCGCATGGCGCGCGTGTACGCGCAGGTTGCGCTCGGCGTCGAGAATCCGAGTGTCGGCCTGCTCAATATCGGCGAGGAGGAGACTAAGGGCTCTGAGTTCGCGCAGGAATGCCACAGGCTCATGAAGGAGCACGTTCCCAACTTCAAGGGCAATGCCGAAGGCGGCAATCTTGCGCTAGGCGGCTTCGATGTCATCGTAACCGATGGCTTTACCGGTAACGTCGCCCTCAAGGTCTACGAAGGCGTCGGCAAGGCGCTGCTCGTCGGTCTCAAGGAGACCATCTACTCGACGACCAAGTCGAAGATTGGCGGCTTGCTCATCAAGGACGCGCTGTCCGCATTCAAGGAAGACCTCTCGGCCGATAAGTACGGCGGTGCCCAGCTGCTCGGATGCAAGGGCGTGTGCCTCATCGGGCATGGCTCGAGCAATGCGAAGGCGATCTGCAGCGGCGTGCTCGCAACGGCAGATGCAATCCGGCAGGATATGCCCAAGCGTCTTGCGCAAGCACTGGCCGGTGACGACGTGACAGAGGAAGTGCTCTAACATGGCCAACGAGGAAGTGCTCGCATCGCATGCGAGCGAGATAGCCAAGGCTGAGGAAATCCTCGGCTATCAGTTCAAGGACAAGCCCCTGCTCGGAGCTGCCATCACGCACCCATCTGCGCGTGATAGAGAGAAGGACCTCTACGACTACGAGCGCCTCGAGTTTCTGGGTGACTCCATCCTGGGTGCCATCACGGCGATATTTCTTTTCAAGCAATATCCCGATCTTGATGAGGGCGGTCTCACGCGCATCAAGGTCTCGCTCGTCTCGGGCAAGAGTCTCTCGCGTGTTGCCCGTGACGAAGGCATCGCCGACTGCATCATCTTTGGAGAGAGCGAGGCGGGCACCGACAAGCGCGGCCTCTCCTCGGCGCTCGAGAACGTTTACGAGTCGCTTGTCGCGGCGCTCTATCTCGATGGCGGTATGGATGCGGCAAATGCATGGGTGTCCCGCTCGCTGTTCATACACGCGGATCGTAAGCTCGCCTCGGTGCCGGAAAGTCCCAAATCCTCGTTGCAGGAGCTGCTGCAAATCGATGGCAGGCAACCGCATTACGAGATCACCGGCTTCGATGGTCCGCCGCATGACCGCACCTTCTTCGCGCAGGCATTCGTCGACGACGAGATGATCGGCGAGGGAAGCGGCAAATCCAAGAAGCAAGCCGAGTCCGCTGCGGCTCAGGCTGCGCTCGACATGTTTGCGGAAAAGAAGGCGTGAATCGCTCCGCATGCGGGGCATTTGCGCGTCCATGGCGGTGCGTGTCTGCGGCCCTGTGGTAAACTCTACAGGTTTATCCGTTTGCCACGCGTACAAGGGAAATCGTGTATCTCAAGTCACTCGTTCTCAAGGGTTTCAAGTCGTTTGCCGACCGAGCCGTTCTCTCGCTC
>USOR01000124.1 GCA_900556425.1 uncultured Coriobacteriaceae bacterium | reverse complement strand
TGTCGCGCCTTCAGTTCGCGCTGACCGTCATATTCCACTTCCTGTTCGTGCCGCTGTCCATTGGATTGGGCCTGTTCGTTGCGCTTACCCAGACGCGCGCCTACAAGACGCGTGATCCCAAGGACGAGGCGGATGCCCGCTTCTGGGTCAAGATTTTTACGCTCACCTTCACGGTCGGCGTTGCGACGGGCATCACGATGGAGTTCAGCTTCGGCACCAACTGGGCTAACTACTCTCGCTTCGTGGGCGATATCTTCGGCTCACCGCTCGCAGCCGAGGCGTTGCTCGCGTTCTTCCTGGAGTCGTGCTTCCTCGGCGTGCTCCTCTTCGGACGCAAGCGCGTGTCTCCCAAGTTCTACGTGGCTTCCGCATGGCTTGTGTGGGTGGGTTCCATGCTCTCGGCTCTGTGGATTCTCATCGCAAACTCCTGGATGCAGACGCCCGCGGGTTACGAGGTTGTCGAGACGGCACATGGTAGCAAAGCGATCATTACCGACTTCTTCGCCGCGGCCTTCAATCCACAGACCATCCCAACCTATCTGCACACGGTTCTCGCGCTGCTTATCTTCGGCGCCTTCATCGCCATGGCGATTGCCGCGTACTACCACCTCAAGGGCCGCAATCCCGAGTTCGTCACCAAGATGATGCGCTGGGGCGCCATCGTCACGCTCGTGTGCATGGTGCTCATGATGCCGGTCGCGCACATGCAGGCCCAGGTCGTCGCCGACGAGCAGCCGACCAAACTCGCCGCGATGGAGGGCCAGTACGAGACCGAGCCCGTTCCCATGTACTTGTTCGGCATCGTCGATACCGAGAACGGTACGGTCATTGGCCCCTCGATTCCGGGTCTGACCTCGTTCCTCGCCGCGGGTGACTTCAGTGCCGAGTATCCGGGCCTCAATGATATAGAAGCCGCCGATCCTGGCAGCACTCCCACGGCCACCGAGGTGCAGATTACCTTCCAGTCCTATCACATCATGATCGTCATGATGGGCGTCATCATGCTGGGCGTGTTGCTCGCGCTCATCATGGCCTTTGGCAAGAAGCTCAAGACCAAGCGCTGGCCCTATGTCTTGATGCTCTTTCTCTGGATCGCGCCATTCCTCGCCATTCAGTTTGGCTGGGCGACGGCCGAGGTTGGCAGGCAGCCGTGGATCGTCACGGGCGAGCTCAAGACGCTTGATGCCATCAGTCCGTCAGTGCCGGCCGATCAACTTCTCCTCACCATTGGTCTCTTTATCATCATCTACCTGGTGATTTTCATCGCATGGGCGCGCATCTTCTCCAAGATCGTCAAGAGCGGTCCCGAGAAGTGCCTGCCCGAGGCCAAAGATGCACCCGTCGTCGATGCGCAGGAAGGTGATGTGGCATGACGCTCCCCATTCTCTGGTTCATCATCATCGCAGTGCTGATCTGCGCATATTATGTTCTCGACGGCTTCGATCTGGGCGCGGGCGTGCTCTCGCCGTTCATCGCCAAGACTCCGGGCGAGAAACGTGCTCTCATGACCTCCATCGGTCCCGTTTGGGATGGTAACGAGGTCTGGCTGCTCACCGCAGGTGGCGCGCTCTTCGCTGCGTTCGCCCCTGCGTATGCGACCGTGTTTTCCGGCTTCTACCTGGCCATCATGCTCGTGCTCTTTGGCCTCATCATCCGCGCGGTGAGCCTCGAGTTCCGCGCGCATGATCCCAAGTGGCAGAAGCTTTGGGACGCGCTCTTCTTCGTGGGATCGCTCGTTCCCGCGCTGCTCTTCGGTGTCGCGCTGGGCAATTGCCTGCAGGGCGTCCCGCTTGATGCCGCAGGTAACTACATCGGCTCCTTCTTCGGTCTGCTCACGCCGTTCCCGCTCGTCTGCGGCCTGCTCGGTTTGGCGACCATCGTCACGCAGGGCGCCTGCTGGCTCGCGGCAAAGATCGAGACGGGCACGGAGCTGCATAAGCGTGCCGTCACGGCGCGAGTTGCCGGCCAGATCGTCACGGCCATTCTCGTCGTGGCCGTCTCCGTCATGTTCTTCACCTTCATCGGCTTTCCCCAGGGCGAGGGTCCCGCCTTCCCGTTCCTCGTGTTTGTTGCCTGCATCCTGGTCGCCGCTATCGTCGTTGGTTTCCTGGCGGCTGGTCGCGGCAAGAACTGGCTTGCCTTCGGCGCGAATTCGGCTGTCTGCGTGGCGCTCGTCTTCGCTCTCGTGCTTGCCATGTTCCCCAATCTCGTCGTCTCCACGGGCCCTGGTCCGTCCATTGACTTGTTCACGGCGGCAGCGAGCACTTATGGACTTACGGTGATGACCATCATCGCCTGCATTGGCGTTCCGCTGGTCGCCATATATCATGTCATTATTTACCGTACCTTCCGCGGCACCATCAAGGTGGAGGAAGACTAGAAGAAAGTATTTGCATGATCGAGCTCAAGCACCTGCGCAAGTCCTACAGGGTCGGCGATTTCGAGCAAAAGGCGCTCGACGACGTCTCGATATCGTTCCGAGACAACGAGTTCGTCGCCGTCCTCGGGCCGTCAGGTTCCGGCAAGACCACCCTGCTCAACATACTGGGTGGTCTTGATCATGCCGATACCGGCGAGCTCATCATCAACGGCACGTCCACCAAGGACTACTCAAGTGCCGATTGGGATACCTACCGCAACCATCACATCGGCTTCATCTTCCAGAGCTACAACCTCATTCCGCATCAGACGGTGCTTTCGAATGTCGAGCTTGCGCTTACGCTCACGGGCGTGTCGCGCGAGGAGCGTCGAGCACGGGCCATGGCCGAGCTCGAGCGTGTCGGTCTGGCGGAGCACGCCAACAAGAAGCCCAGCCAGCTTTCCGGTGGTCAGATGCAACGTGTCGCCATCGCCCGAGCTCTGGTGAACGACCCGGACATCGTGTTGGCAGACGAGCCCACGGGTGCGCTCGATACCGAGACGGGCATCCAGGTCATGGACCTGCTGTCAGAGATCGCGAGCGACCGCCTCGTCATCATGGTCACGCATAACCCCGAGCTTGCCTATGATTATGCGAATCGCATCGTCAAGCTGCACGATGGACGCATTTCCGACGATAGCAACCCCTTCGAGCCGAGCAAGGCAGACGAGCAAACTGCCAAGCTTGCCGCAAGTCAGCGCAACAAGGCGACTGACGGCCATAAGAAGCACGCATCCATGTCGTTTCTCACGGCACTCGCGTTGTCCTTCAACAACCTGATGACCAAGAAGGGGCGCACCTTTCTCACGGCATTTGCGGGATCAATCGGCATCATTGGCATCGCCGCGATCCTCGCGCTTTCCAACGGCGTCAACAACTACATTGCCAAGGTCGAGGAGGATACGCTCTCATCGACTCCGCTCACCATCACGCAGTCGAGCTTCGACGTGACCTCCATCATGATGCAGGCGGGCGACTACGTGCATGGAGATGCCGAAGACGACGTCGCCGCGGGTGTCATCCCGGAATCCACCATCATGGCTGATGTCCTGACGGACGTGAAGACGAACGATCTCAAGTCCCTGCGCTCCTTCTTCGAGGCAAACGGCGGAGACGTGAACCGCTATGTAAACGCCATCGTCTACGGCTATGGCATAACGCCCCAAATCTACAAGGCCGACACCTCCGCCGGCATCAAGCAGCTCAATCCCGGCGCCTTGTCCTCGATCATGTCTAACGACATCAGCTCCGCCGGCATGTTCTCGACCATGATGGGCTCGGCGAGCTCGTTCCAGGAAATGCTCGATGACCAGAAGCTCCTCGAGGAGCAATACGACATCGTCGCCGGCGCCTGGCCTGCTAATTACGACGAGTGCGTGCTGGTGCTCAACAAGAACGGTGGGATCAGCGACTACACGCTCTACGCGCTGGGCATCCTCGACCCTGACGAGCTCAACGACCTCCTTATGGACGCTCTTGCCTCCGAGGACCTTGACGTTCCCGATACCAACGTCGAGTTCACGCAAGACGAGGCGCTGGCGCTCACGTTCAAGGTCGTGAACGAATGCGATATGTACACCAAGGCCTCCTCTGGCTCGACGTGGGTCGATCGCAGCGATGACGAGAGCTACATGAAGACGCAAATCGCCGAGGGCCTCGACCTCAAGGTCGTGGGAATCATCAAACCGAGCGCGACGGCATCGGCGACGTCCATGGACGAGGGCATCGGG
>USOR01000123.1 GCA_900556425.1 uncultured Coriobacteriaceae bacterium | reverse complement strand
CCTGTTGGCCGCGGCCAGGGTGCGCGAAAGCGTGCTCACAAAGCTCGACGCCCCAGCAGGGCATGTCTGCTCCTTGTCGCGATTCGTAACACCCGCCATCATGCGTCCCCGATTCTCGATGTCGTTTCGGGAATAATACTTCGATATCAAAGTATCGTCAACACGTTAGGCTACAGCATGCCATGCCGGACCAGACAATTGTCGCCGGGGCACTTTTGTCTGGTTCCTATGCCGGGAAGTTCACGACATACAGGCAGAGCACGAGCGCGTAGAACACCACGACCGCAACAAAGATCGCCTTGCGCATATCCTCGGGCAACTTGAGGTACTGCCGTTGCAGCACGGGAAACACGACCCACGTGACCAGCGTTGCCACCGCACCGAAGGCAAGCGTGTTCTGGAGACAAATCTGCCCCATGAAGTTGAATGGCATGTCCGAGTAGTCCCAGAGCGGATAGATGCCATTGGCATCCGGCATGTTCTGTGTGAATCCCAGGATGAGCTCGAGCGTGGCACAAACCGCGGTGTTGATCAGGAAGCTCAGGACCAGCGGGGAAATCCTGCCGTGCAGCGCTTCCTGCAGCTTGGTCTTTATGGGGAAGAGCAGCAGGGCGCACGCCACCATGCCGATACCGTAAATGGGGAACGGACTGAGATAGTCGCGCCAGATTCCCGAGGTGGGATCGTACGTGCCGGCCACGAGACCCCATTTGATGAGAGTGCAGAAACCCGCTTCCATCCAATGCCCCACGATGCTGAAAAGGCAGAAGTAGATGATCATGGAACGCCAGAAGTTCCACGTGGTTGGTTTCCACAGGTCCCAAGCACGTGCGACGAGCTCCTTTTGGCGCTCGATCGTGAACTCGTTGACGAGGACTTCCCTGGGCTTTCTCGCGAAGAAGAAGTAGAGGAAGACGACGATGTCGAACCAGCAACTGGTCAGCCTTTCGGTAACCCCAATCGTCCCCATCGCGATGCTGATGATCGTTCCAACGACGATATCGAACACCGCGAATCCGCAAATCCAGAATCGTGCCGCCTTCGAACGCTGCCAGATAAGCCAGAAGGCGACGCCATGGAACACGAGCGTGGCAAACGAGAGGATATCGGCAGGCGACAGCTCATAGCGCCCGGAAATGAGGAAGGTGCACAGCCCCAGCGAGGCCAGGATGTTCACGGCGAAGATGACCTGGAAGACGGCGATGAAGCCAAGGGGCGGCTTGCCATCGGGTTTGACGCGCTCCTCGAGCGTGCCCGATTTCCATGCCCTGTGCACCGTGATGGCACAGTACAGTGACAGCGATTCCACGAATGCCGGTATGAGCATGGACACGGCGCTTTCAACGCCGAGCGCATCGTTTGTAACCGCCGTGTATATGGCGTTTACGATGCTGAATGCCAGGACAATCGAGTTCAGGACGATGAACGCACGCAGACGACCGGGGCGCTTCGACCCGCGGAAGCCCAGAATGCCCACGATCAAGTTGAACGCGCCATCAACCAGGAAAACGACGGCAAGGCCTATCGCGATGATGCCGAGCGCCGCCGGTGTGGAGGCCTCCGTGACGATCTCGTCGCCATCCATCAACGTGAGGTCTGCGTCAATCGAGACAATCGAGTCAACGCCGTCGGACGTCAAGAGCAAGCCACCCGCTCCGAAGAGCAGGCCAGCAGCCAACTCGACGCCCGCGATGACTATCAACACAAGCGTCAGGATGCGCAAAATCTTCTGATGAACCGTCATGGTCTCCCCTTCTATGCCGGTAAAAGAGATGAAAGGCAATGGGCGCATCATAGCATAGCCATCACAAGACGCCTTCCTGCGCATCTGCCAGGAGCATCGCGTAAGGCAAAAACTAGAACTTCACGATGCAGAGAATGACAAAACCCACCGTGACGAAGGCAAAGAGGGCGGTGGCAACCGAGGAGGGCAGCGACCTCATCGCCTTGTCGCACAGCGGGTAGAGCACCCAGGTGTAGAGCATGGCGACAATGCCAAGGACGATATCGTTCACGAGCCACGCCTGCCCCAAGATGTTCAAGGGCAGCTCCGAGTTGTCCCATAGGGGGTAATTGCCAAAGGCATCCGGCTGGTTGAGCATCAGTCCCATGCCAAGCTCCATCACCATGCAGACGCCCACCGTGATCACGTAGAAGGCGATGCAGGCCGTCCACATCTTCCTGCAACGTTCCAGGAGCATGATCTTGAGCGGGACAAGAACGAGGGTGCACACGACGGTTCCCACACCGTAGACGATGAAGGGATAGAACGGGTCATCCCACACCAGGGAATCCTCGTCCACGATGCCGAAGATGTCCATGAACGAGCAATACGCAATCTCGAGCCAGTGACCAACAACGCTGAACACGCAGAAGAAAATGACAAGATTACGCCAGAAAGACAGCGTACCGGGCGCGAAGCCTTCGTACTCATCGCTTTTGGCAATCAGGGACAAACCGTCTCATCTCCCGCCCTCGGCATACCGGCAGGCTCATAGTATAGCGAGCGCCCTCGCGATTGCATGCTATCCCGTATGCATTTCGGTGGCATCCCCATGCATCTCACTCGAACGAGCCCCTCCCCTCGCAGCTTGCGCCCTATACTCACGACAGGAAAGGAAGGGCCATGAAAATCGAGATAGAGACCGACGAATCCCTGCACGAACCGGAAATCCTCCTGCGTTGCGCCGTCGTGGACGAACGCGTTGCCTCCATCATCGCCAGTCTGCGCATGCATGACCGCAAGATGACGGGCAAGAGCGATGGCGAGATGCGCGTTGTCTCCGCAGGCGAGATCCTCTACGCCGAGTCCGTCGACGGCCGCAGCTTCGCCTACACGGGCGACGCGGTCCTGGAGATGCCGCTTCGCCTCTGCGAGCTGGAAGAGCGCCTGGTGGACGCCGGCTTCGTCAAGGTCGCCCGGAACTGTCTCGTCAACCTGTGCCGTGTCGCGGGACTGCGTCCCTACGTCGGCGGCAGGCTACTCGCACGCCTGGACAACGACGAGGAAATCGTGATCTCGCGCAAGTACGCGGGCGAGATAAGGAAGCAACTGGACGCATAGAAGGAGATGACGATGGATCACAAGATCATAGACACCGAGAGAAAGGGACCCGGCGGGATCCTCAAGATGCTGGGAATCAACTTCTGCATAGCGTTTACCATTTTCATGCTGTTCACCATGATCTTCGGCATGATATACGCTGACGAGGAAGCAAAGGCGGGCATCATGTACTGCTGGGGCATCGCGGGCGCCATGCTCGTCGCCGTGGTCATGCAGCTTGTCTTCTTCACGCCGCTCGTCATACGCAGGCTCGGCTACGCCGCTCGCGTCGCCCTGTTTGGCGTGGGCTTCTATGCCATCCTCACGCCATTTGCCGCATTCTTTGGCTGGTTTCCAGCAGACATGCCAGGTGCATGGATTACCTGGACCGTCATCTACGTCGTGATCCTGGCGCTTCTCACCGTGTTCTTCACGCTGATCTACCGACGCGAGGCAAAGGCGCTCAACGAGAAGCTCGAGAGGTACAAGTCCGGACGGTAGGTTCGAAGCTGCCCAGAATCACGGGTGCGTGACCCGATCCACAGGCACACTGCCAAGGTTGATGGTCAGTGACCGCGGTTCCTGGCATTCTGCCAAAGATAGCGGTCAGTGACCGCGGTTCCTGGCATTCGATGGTTAGAAGCATGGGGTTCTTGGCACACCATTCATTCGGTTCTCTTACTCCCCGAACGCACCGGTCTGGCGATTCCACAGCCGCGCATAATCGCCGCCCTTGGCCACGAGCTCGGCATGTGGGCCGTCTTCCACGATGCGTCCCTGCGACAGCACCACGATGCGGTCGAGGCTCGCCACCGTGGATAGCCGGTGCGCCACCACGATGGCAGTGCGGCCTTCCATGAGTCGCGCCAGGGCCTCCTGCACGGCGGCCTCGCTCTCGGAATCGAGCGCACTGGTCGCCTCGTCGAGCACGAGGATGGGGTAGTCGGCGAGCATGGCGCGGGCGATGACGATCCTCTGGCGCTGGCCACCGGAAAGCGCAGACGGCTTGCGGTCGAGAAGCTTCTCGAGGTCAAGGATGCGCGCAGCCTCGTGCACGGCTTTGTCGATGTCGGCCTGCGGGACCTTGCGGAGCTTCAACGGGAACGCCATGTTGT
>USOR01000122.1 GCA_900556425.1 uncultured Coriobacteriaceae bacterium | reverse complement strand
GCATGGACATCACGTTCGTGACGACTGCCAAGACCGACGAAGAGGGCAAGGCGCTTCTCACCGCTTTCGGATTCCCGTTTGCGGCTTAGTAGGAGAATAAGGTAGAATATTCGATTGCTGTGCGTTTTTACGTGCAGCAATCGGAGTTTAGCGGGAGATACGGTTTTCCCGCGAACAGGAAAGGATGAGCATTGGCAAAGAAATCGATGATCGCCAAGGCGAAGCGTGAGCCGAAGTTCAGCACGCGCGCGTATACGCGTTGCAACCGCTGCGGCAGGCCGCATTCGGTCTATCGCAAGTTCGGTCTGTGCCGAATCTGCTTGCGTGAACTTGCCCTTAAAGGCGAACTCCCCGGTGTCCGCAAGGCAAGCTGGTAAGGCAAGCCACGTAGACGCTGGGCTGCCACAAGACAGGCGCGGCCATCACGGGTGGACGCGAACCGCTTGGGAGCAGTCATCAACGAACCATAGGAGGAATCAATGAGCACGACCGATTCGATCGCAGACATGCTCACGCGTATTAGAAACGCGAACACTGCGAACAAGGAGACGGTTTCCATGCCGTCTTCGCGAAAGCTCGTCGAGATAGCTCGCATCATGAAGCAAGAGGGCTATATCACGGAGTACGAGATCATCTCGAAGGCTCCCCAGGACGAGCTTCTCATCACGCTGAAGTACGGGGACAAGAAGGAGAAGGTCATTCGTGGCCTGCGCCGCATTTCTAAGCCCGGTCTTCGCATCTATGCTGGCAAGAACGAGCTCCCCCGCGTTCTGGGTGGCCTCGGCACTGCCATCATTTCCACGTCCAAAGGTGTCATGACCGATCGCGATGCCCGCATTGCCGGCGTCGGCGGCGAGGTCCTGGCATACGTCTGGTAAGAGCCGAGAAAGGAGCAATCGCATGTCGCGTATTGGCAAGCTGCCCGTTCCGGTTCCCGCCGGAGTCGAGGTAAAGATCGACGGCAACACCGTTACCGTCAAGGGTCCCAAGGGTGAACTCACCCAGACCTTCAACGAGAATATGGCCATCAGCCTGGGCGAGGACGGCTCCATCGTCGTCGAGCGCCCCAACGATGCACGCGAGAATCGCGCGATGCATGGCCTGACCCGTTCTCTCATCAACAACATGGTCATCGGCGTGAGCGAGGGCTATTCCAAGACGCTCGAGCTCGTCGGCGTTGGCTATCGTGCCGCACTCAAGGGCGGCAAGCTCGAGATGACGCTTGGCTTCTCGCATCCTGTCATCGTCGATGCCATTGACGGCATCACGTTCGAGTGCCCCGAGCCCACGATCATCAACATCAGTGGCATCAGCAAAGAGCAGGTTGGCCAGGTTGCTGCAGACATTCGCAAATGGCGTAAGCCTGAGCCTTACAAGGGCAAGGGTATTCGCTACCAGGGCGAGCATATCCGCCGCAAAGAGGGCAAGGCTGCCAAGTAGTAAACGTACGCCGGTCGTTGCGCCGGTTAATTACAAGGAGAACGGTTCAGTATGGATAAGCTCAAGGCAAAGAAGGCGAAACTGCAACGTCGCCAGCGCCGTGTGCGTGGCAAGGTTTCGGGTACGCCCGAGCGTCCGCGCCTGCGCGTGACGCGTTCCAATTCCAACATCTACGCTCAGGTCATCGATGATGTCGCTGCCGTCACGCTGGCAAGCGCGTCCTCGCTTGACGAGAAGGTCAAGGCCACCGGCAAGCATGGTGGCAATATCGAAGGTGCTGCCGAGGTGGGAAAGCTCATCGCCCAGCGTGCCCTCAATGCGGGTATCGGCGAGGTCGTGTTCGACCGCGGTGGCAATCTCTACCATGGCCGTGTGAAAGCGCTCGCCGAGGGCGCTCGCGAAGCCGGCCTGAAGTTTTAGGGGGAGGGAAACATGGCACAGAGGCCTAACAACAGGAAGTCAAACAGGCAGGCTGCACAGCAGGCTCCCGAACTCGAAGAGCGCGTCGTCTACATCAACCGCGTTTCCAAGGTCGTCAAGGGTGGTCGTCGCTTTGGTCTGACCGCGCTCGTCGTCGTTGGCGATCACAACGGTAACGTGGGTGTTGGCATGGGCAAGTCCGCTGAGGTGCCCATCGCCATCAGCAAGGGCGTCGAGGACGCGAAGAAGAACATGTTCAAGGTCCCGCTGACCGAGGAGGGCACCATCCCGCACGAGGTCATCGGTGAGTTTTCAGCTGGTCGCGTGCTGCTCAAGCCGGCCACGCCCGGTACCGGCGTTATCGCCGGCGGTCCGGTCCGTGCCCTGCTCGAGCTCGCTGGCGTCAAGGACGTGCTGTCCAAGTCGCTCGGCACTGACAACGCGATGAACATCGTCAAGGCGGCTGCCGAGGGTCTCAAGGAGCTCCAGAGCCCGCAGCAGGTTGCGAAGCGTCGCGATATGACCGTTGCTGAAATCTACGGAAAGAAGGCTCAGTAATGGCTAACGCAAAGAAGACGCTGCGCCTGACGCAGGTGAAGAGCTCGATTGGCTACAAGAAGGACCAGGCCGCGACGCTCAAGGCCCTGGGCCTGGGCAAGATCGGCTCCACGGTCGAGCAGGTCGACAACGATGCCATCAGGGGCATGATCTTCAAGGTCAAGCACCTGATCGAGGTCGAGAACATCTAGCACGTATTGATGGGCTGCATCATCGGGTGCAGCCCACGATGAGGAAGTCAGCCGGCGGCGAGCAGCCGGCTTCATCCGCATCAGGCGGATGAACGCGAAAAAGGAGACATCATGGATCTTTCTGAACTCAAACCAGCCGAGGGCTCGACGAAGAAGCGCAAGCGCGTAGGTCGCGGCCATGGTTCCGGTCACGGTGGTACGTCCGGTCGCGGCATGAACGGCCAGGCCTCGCGTGCCGGTGGCACCAAGGGCCCGGGCTTCGAGGGTGGCCAGACGCCGCTCGCGATGCGCCTTCCCAAGCTCCCCGGTTTCCGCAACATCAACCGCAAGGAGTACGTGCCGGTCAACGTCGGTCGTCTCAACGAGAAGTACGCTGCCGGCGAGACCGTCAACGGCGAGACGCTTGTCGAGAAGGGCATCATCAAGCATGCCGATGCACTCGTTAAGGTTCTCGGCGACGGCGAGATTTCCAAGGCGCTGACGGTTCAGGTCGACAAGGTTTCCGCTTCTGCTAAGGCCAAGATTGAAGCGGCCGGAGGAAAGGTCGAGTAGCCGTGCTCAACGCACTCATTAACGCAATGAAGGTGAAGGAGCTCCGTCACAAGATCTTCTTCACCCTGGCAATCATAGCGCTGTACCGTGTTGGCTCGTTTATCCCCGTCCCCGGCATCCCGTTCGCCGACCTCGTGTCGAACTTCCGTGACACGAGCACGAACGCCGGCCTGCTCATGCTCAACCTGTTCTCAGGTGGCGCACTCGAGTACTTCTCGGTGTTCTCGCTCGGCATCATGCCCTACATCACCGCGTCCATCATCATGCAGCTCATGCAGGGCATCATCCCCGCCTTGCAGCGCTGGCAGAAGGAGGGCGAGGCTGGGCAGCGCAAGGTCACGCGCATCACGCGTTACCTCACGCTCGTGCTCGGCCTGATCAACGCCATCGGCTACCTGGTCCTGTTCCAGAACGCCTTCGGTGTCGACTTCTCCACGACGGGCATGCCCACATGGCTCATCAGCACGATCATCATCGTCACGCTCGTGGCGGGCACGGCGCTCATCATGTGGATGGGCGAGCTCATCACGCAGCGCGGCATCGGCAACGGCATGTCGCTCATCATCTTCGCGAACATCATCGCGCGACTCCCAAGCGCGCTGCTTGATTCGATCCAGAACGCCACCGATCAGATGCAGGGCATTCTCATGACGGTGCTCATCATCGCCGTGATCCTCATCACGATTCCGGGCATCGTCTTCATCGAGCGTGGTCAGCGCCGCATTCCGGTGCAGTACTCCAAGCGCGTCGTGGGCCGCAAGGTCATGGGCGGCCAGTCCACGTACCTGCCGTTCAAGGTTAACGGCTCGGGCGTCATTCCCATCATCTTTGCGTCTGCCCTGCTGTACCTGCCCGCCCAGATCGCCGCGTTCTTCAGCGACGCGGGTTGGCTGCAGGCTGTCGCCAACTTCTGCTCGGCCGGTTGGGGCAACTGGATCCTGACCTTCGGCCTGATCGTCTTCTTCGCGTACTTCTACACGTCGATGATCTATCACCCGCAG
>USOR01000121.1 GCA_900556425.1 uncultured Coriobacteriaceae bacterium | reverse complement strand
GTCGACCGAGCCGCATGCACGCGTGAAGACCTCGCGAATCTCGTCGAAGCTCGCCGTGCCTTCCCGGATGGCCTGGTTCTCGTCGCCGAGCATCATGAAATGCGCCTTGCCGAAGTAACGTGCCAGGCACATGAGCTGCGCGGCGCTATAGTCCTGGACCTCGTCGATCATAACGTAACGCGCGTGGCGCATGCCGCCACCGACGAGCGCGAGCTTGAGGTAGAGCCACTCGATGGCGCTCAGGTTTTCCGAGCCGGTCAGGCGCATGCCAATGGCGTCGAGACGCAGCCAGCGGCCCTCCGCGATCTCGTGTTCGACATCTGCATAGCGCCAGCGTAGGAAACGTTCTGTATAGCTCACGAGTTCGGCTTCGTCCATGTCGCCGATGTAAACGTTCTCGCCAAAGCACTCGATTTGCTCGGCATCGGACATGTCGCTGATCATGTCCTGGTATTTCTCGGACTTGGCCAGACGCTTGATGCGCTGCTCAAGACGATCGAGGAGGTCATCGATGACGAGCGCGCTGCGATGCGAGCCGGTGGGGAGGTTCTTGAGCTTGCTCCACGCTCCGTGCGCCTGAGCTGCCGTGATGACGGGCTCGCCTTCAATGCGGATGTCGGTAAAGTCGCCCTGCTTGAGCTTGAAGTCGGGGAGTTTCTCGTCAATGGCGCGCAGCGCGTCGGCGCTTACCTCACGCCCGAGGTCGCGGCTACCGAGACCGAGACCGCACATGAGCGATTCGAAGGTAATCGACGAAGGGTTGCTCTCGCCCATCTCGGGCAAGACGTTCTCGATATAGCGTTGGAACACCGGGTTGGGCGTGATGAGGAAGACGTCCTCGGGCTTGAGCGTGTCGCGCTGCCGGTAGAAGAGATAGGCAATGCGTTGCAGAAGTACCGAGGTCTTGCCAGAACCCGCGATGCCGCTGACGAGCAGCGCCGGGACATCCTCATGGCGGATGACCTCGTTTTGCTCCTTCTGGATAGTTGCCGTAATGGCCGACAGGCGCGAGGAACGGTTCTGCGCGAGCGCTGCAAGCAGCATTTCGTCCTGGATGGCGACGGTGGTGTCAAAGAGGGCCTTGAGCTGGTCGCGCTCGATGTCGAACTGGCGGCGCAGCTTGAGTTCGCAGTCGATGGTGCGACCGTTGGCTTCGTAGCTTGTCTTGCCGTTGTCCTGGTTGTAGTAGACCTCGGCGATGGGACTGCGCCAATCGACGATGAAGTGACGGTAGTCGTCGTCGGTCATGCCGACGTTGCCGATGTAGACGTCCTTGGGCTCGCTGCCAGGCTTGAACTGGAGCGTGACCTTGGCGAAGTAGGGCTGCTTGAGGAGGAGCTGCGCGCGATGCAGGCGCTCGGTCGTGACGTCGGCCGCGATGTTGTAGGTGTCGATGATGCGGTTGACGGCCTCGAGCTCGGCCATGGTCTCGACGTGGATGTCTGCGTCGAAGTCGAAGTTGAGCTCGTCGGTGATGAGGTCCTTCTCGGAAGCGACCTCGCTGAAGATGCTCGCGAGCTGCTCTCGCAGGCTGCGCTCGATGCTCTGGAGCTTCGCGTATGTCGTGCTCAGGTGCTCTTGTTCGGCTTCGAATGTCTTGTCCATGTTGCCCCTTTGGCGTTGGTGGTGTGTGCGGTGCCGGGATGAGACAGTTGCTCAGGGACGTTGTCTCATCGGGAATGAGACAACGTCCCTGAGCAACTGTCTCATCCCGGCGGCACCCGTCTCGTCCTACCGTGGTCCAATCAAAACATGGCAATCAATTGTACGCGAGTGCGATGAATGTGACCATGCCGCCCAGGGGATTTCTCAGTGAGCTATCATACGGACATGGATCCGATCTGGCTCATAGGTGGATGCGTGCTGGCGGTCGTGGCTGTTGCCGCGGTCGTGGCCGTCGTTCTCGTTCGCCGATATAGGCGTCAACGGGAGATCTTCATCAAGTTTGACACGATGGCGGGGCCGTGCCGTATCTTCACGATCGAGCGCAAGGATGGTTTGGTGCGCGTGATGAACGTGGCGGGTACCATGCAGTCTGCCACCTATCTCGATGATGACACGTACTGCGATCTTCCCTATGCCTACACGCGCGACTACGACAGCATGTTCTTCGCCGGGGTTCCCGTGCGTGATGTGCTGGTTTTGGGTGGTGGCGGGTATTCGTATCCCAAGCACCTGATTGCGCATCATCCGGAGACATACGTGACGTGCGTTGAAATAGACCCGGTCATCACGGCGATTGCGTGTCGATACTTCTTCGTGGATCGTCTTTTCGAGGAATATGACCTCGATGAAACGGGGCGCCTGCAGCTCGTCGAGGGCGATGCGCGGGAGTTTCTCGAAGAAACGGACGAGCGCTACGATGCGATTGTAAACGACTGCTTCAGTGGCATGAGCCTCGTCGAGAGCCTCGTGACGCGAGAGGCCGTGCAGCTGTATCACGAACATCTGCGCGAGAATGGCGTCTATCTGGCCAACGTGATTGGCGCGATAGAAGGGCCGCGCTCACGCATGATGCGTCGCATCATGCGCACGCTTGCGAGCGAGTTCGCACATGTCTACGTGCTACCGGGACAACCCGATATTCTCTCGAATTGCGACAACAACGTTGTGATAGCGACAGACGGTCCATGGCGTTTCGCAGGTGCGATCGAGCTTGCGACCTGGGAGCTTTCGGATGCCGAGTTGCTGCTCGACGCAAACACGGCCGAGGAGGATTGGACCGTGCTCAGGGCGTAGTTACAGGCGTGCGGCCACCGCTTCGATAAAGCCCTCGGTGCTGAGCACGGTGGGGTTGGGTAGGGTCGTGATGCGCGCAAGATCGCCGGTCATCTGGCCATCCTCGATGCACGAGAGCGTTGCCTGCTCGAGTCTGTCTGCGAAGGCCATGAGCTCGGGTATGCCATCGAGCTCGCCGCGCTTGCGCAACGCGCCGCTCCACGCGAAGATCGTCGCGACGGAGTTGGTCGAGGTCTCCAGCCCCTTGAGATGCTTGTAGTAATGACGCTGCACCGTGCCATGGGCAGCCTCGTATTCGTAGTAACCGTGCGGGGAAACGAGCACGCTCGTCATCATCGCGAGGCTACCGAAGGCGCTCGAGACCATGTCGCTCATGACGTCGCCATCGTAGTTCTTGCAAGCCCAGATAAAGCCGCCCTCGGACTTCATCACGCGTGCGACCGCATCGTCGATGAGCGTGTAGAAATACTCGATGCCGGCCTGTTCGAAGCGCGCGCGGTACTCGGTCTCGAAGACCTCGGCGAAGATGTCCTTGAAACGGTGGTCGTAAATCTTCGAGATCGTGTCCTTGGTCGAAAACCACAGGTCCTGTCCGGTTTCGAGTGCGTACTCGAAGCAGCTTTTCGCGAAGCTCTCGATGGAGGCGTCGAGGTTATGCTGGCCTTGCACGACGCCAGGGCCGGTAAATGTATGCACCAGGGTGCGTACTTGCTCGCCACCATCGGCTGGCGTAAAGACGAGCTCGACGCTGCCGGGGGCTTCGATACGCATCTCGGCGTTCTTGTAGACGTCGCCGTAGGCATGGCGAGCGAGCGTGATGGGTTTCTTCCAGCAGCGCACGCAGGGCTCGATGCCCTTGACGACGATGGGCGCGCGAAAGACCGTGCCGTCGAGCAGGGCGCGGATGGTGCCGTTGGGGCTCTTCCACATCTGCTTCAGGTCGTACTCCTCCACGCGCGCGGCGTTCGGCGTGATGGTGGCGCACTTCACGGCCACGCCCAAGCGCTTGGTGGCCTCGGCGGACTCGAAGGTGACCATATCGTCGGTAGCGTTGCGGTTCTCCAGGCCCAGGTCGTAGTACTCAGTCTTGAGATCGACGAACGGGCAGATCAGCTCGTCTTTGATCATCTGCCAGATGATGCGGGCCATCTCGTCGCCGTCCATCTCCACAAGCGGCGTGGTCATTTGAATCTTGGTCATGGTGCTCCTTACGACAGAAATCGGTTGCGACCATGCTACCGCGAAATGTGAGCAACTCGCCCCGCAATTCGCCTAGAAACAAGGTTGTAACGGGGAATTGAAGCATGGAAAGCAGGAAAGGAGAAGGAAGCTGTCCGGCTCGGAGGGGCCGAGGGAACCCGTGCTCAAGCAATGGCTCGCTTTGTGGAACAGCCCACTGGGCTGTTCCAGTCGCTGCGCAACCTGCGCGCGGGC
>USOR01000120.1 GCA_900556425.1 uncultured Coriobacteriaceae bacterium | reverse complement strand
GCGGCTGCCAAGATGGTAGGGGAACGTCCGACCCTGCCGCCCAAGTCCAAGCGTGCCACGCTCGTGCAGCCGCTCGGCAAGTGCACGCGCCATCCCGAGGTCATCGTGTTCACGGGCACGCCCGAGCAGATGATGTGGCTGTCGATGAGCATGTCGTACTTCGACGGGCATCGCCATGATTTCCACGCGTCGGGCTTCAACGCGCAATGCGTGGAGGCCACGCTGCTGCCGCTCATGAACGACGAGCCGAACATCTCGTTTGGCTGCTATGGCGGACGCGCGTCAAGCGACATTGGCGAGGACATGATGTACATGGGCGTGCCGCTCAATCGTCTCGACACCATCGTCGAGGGCTGCCAGGAGCTCGCCAAGCGTGCCATTCCGCAGTCGCGCATGAAGATCTACGTACCGCCCATCATGTAGGCGATGGCCGGGAAAATGAGACAGTTGCTCAGGGACGTTGTCTCATTATGAAGAAATGAGACAACGTCCCTGAGCAACTGTCTCATTGAGGAGATCATGATGACGAAGTCGTTCAGCAGATTGACCGGCAATGAAATTGCCACCTTGCTCATCCCCACGACCGTGACGCTTCTCACCGCCCGTGACGAGGATGGCACGGACAAGGTCGCGACCATCGCGTGGGCGATGCCCATCTCTCACGAACCGAGCCTCATTGCCGTTGCGATTCGCCCGGACGGACAGACTGCGTGTGCCATGCGCGCGTCTGGCAGCTTTATCGTGAATGTTCTTGGTGCGAGCGAAGACGCCGTGTCCATTGCCATGACCTGCGGCAAGAAGCAGGGAATTGACGACCGGATTGCCGAGGCACAGCTCACGACATGTCCGAGCGCGCATGCGGGTGCCGCGCGCATCGAGCAGGCGATTTCGTGGATCGAGTGCGAACTTGTCGAATCGCACGTGCATGGTGATCACGAGCTCTTCATCGGCCGCACGCTCGTTGCCGAGACGCGCGGCACGCTTGACGGGAGCGGTAAACTCGAACCAATGCCGGCGTTGCTCATGGGGCAACGTGGCCGCTTCGGGCATTTCGAGGAAGGATTCAACGCATGATTGCACCTGAGTACCACATTCGAGATTGTGTCGAGGCGGATATGGATCTCATCCGCTACCTGTTCTCGGTCGAGGGCTTCAGCGACCTCACGAGCCCCGAGGGCATACGCGTTGCCGTCACGCCCGACAACACGATGTACGGTGCCTGCCGCCTCGAGCAGGGTAGCGATGGCTCATGGAACGTGCGCCCCATCGTCGTCTTCGATGTCGTGCAAGGCAAGGGCGTGGGGCGTGCGCTGCTCAAGGATGCGTTGCGACTTCATCCGGACCTGCGTCTCGTGGCGCGCGGCGAGATCGAGCCCTTCTACTTGTCCTGCGGCTTCGAGCGCTGCGGCTGGGATGCCATCGCGCCCGAGTATCGTGCCGAGTGCGATGCCTGTCCCGACAAGGCCGCATGCGGCCCGCTGCCCTTCCGGTCCCTTCCCATCGAGCGGACCTTCACCTTTCTTGGGACGAGCTCGGGCTGCGGCGTGCCGGCTTTCTTCTGCCATTGCCCTGCGTGCGAGGCGGCGCGCAAGGACCCGACGAAGCGTCGCGGTTGCACGGGCGTTGCCCTGCGCGGTCATGGGACGACCATAATCGACGCATCACCCGACATCCGCCATCAGCTCAATCGCGAGGGCATCGATGTCATCGACGACTTCTTCCTCACCCACGCCCACTATGATCACATGGGTGGCCTGGGCGAGTTCGAGTACTTCATCCGCCTGTACCTCATGGGCACGATGCCGTTTCACGGAAGCGAGCACGCCATAGCCGAGGCGCTCAAGGAGTATTCCTACATGGACGACTGCTTCGTGCTCGACGTGATGAGCGAGTACAATACGCGCGAGGTGGACGGAATGACGATTCAGGCGCTGCCGCTCAAGCACGCGCCGGGTACCTTTGGCTATCTCATCACCACGCCCGAGGGACGTCGTACGTTCTACGCGCCCGATACGAGTGACCTCAAGCCCGAGGTCATCGAGATACTCAAGGGCGTCGATAACCTCGTCATGGATTCGACTTTCTGGGAGAACCACGGGACCGCTCGCTCGCATCATGACGTACGCCAGACAGTGCATGAGGGCATCGACATTCTCGATGCCGGACACATATATCTCACGCATCTTGCGCCGCACATGTGCGATCCGGGCGTGAACGAGATCGATGAGGTCTACGCATATGCCGCGCAATTCGATGGTCGTGTCGTTGTGGCCGAAGACGGCATGCAGTTCACGCTGTAAGCTGGTACCATATGCCGCATGAGTAATGAGTATCGACTTTCGGCTCGGCAGATTCTGACGCGTCGGTGGGTCGGCGTGTGGATTCAGCCTTCTCATGCAGGTGCAGGAGATCGGTACGGTCATTGCGTCGATTACGTGGTTCTCCGGGCTTTCGGCCGTCGTCTTCGCACTGGCGGGCTACGCTGTCTCCTGCGACCCTGGCAAGGGCAAGACCTATATTCCGCTTGCTGTCGTCATTGGGGCAATCCTTGTCATCACGGGCTCTGCCCTTGCGCATCTACCTGTACGCGCATATCGTCATCATCATCGCGCTTATCGCCGCGGCCATCGAGGGCATCGTGCTCATCGTCTATCACTTCATCTTGAAACGCGAAGATCCAGAGGCTTTGTAGCCGCGAGGAGGGTTCCCATGGTTTCCAGGTTGGTTCTTGTCAGGCACGCTAAGACCCAGGCGCGCAATCCCGAGCTCATCGACAAGGACCGTCAGCTCACGCGCGCTGGTCGATATAGCATCGAGGCGCGGTTTCCCATCTCGCTACAGCTTCTGGCTGACGAGGACGCCGCCGAGGTCAAGGTCTGGAGCAGCCCGGCGCTGCGTGCCATGCAAACCGCCGAGGTCGTTGCGTATGCGCTCGGCGTCGATGGCATCGAGGTGCGGGATTCGCTTTACGCCAACAGCGTAGATGCTTTCATGGCCGAGCTCGTCGAAGAGCAGGGCACCGTCATCGCCGTCGGGCATAATCCTTTCATGGACGAGCTCTACGCACGCTTGAGCGGGGCTCCGCAGGGCATGGGAACCGGTGCCATGGCGTCGTTCGGTTTTGCGGCGACGGATGATCCGACGAGCGTCAGCTCGTGGCTCGAGTGGTTCGTGCAGGGCCCGCGTGTCGTGCTCTGGCAGAGCATCGTCGACGTGGAGGATGCCCTTTCCGATGCTGCCGCACGCATCGCGCGCTGTAGCGTCAGGCTCCTCGAGAATCCCGATGATCCCGAATCGTTGCATCAGTATCGCATCTCGTTGAGAATCGCGCGCTCGCTGCTGGGCTTTCTCGCGCCGTATTGCAAAGGTGCCGCGCTCAGGAAGACCATGCGCGATATCAAGAGGCTGCAAGACCCGACCTCGCGTTTGCGCGAGCTAGACATGCTCTGCGAGGCGCTCGACCCGCAGACGGTCGAGGCAAGCATCGTGGTCGATGCCTGCACGCAGCTTCGCGCGGGATTTATCGAGCGCTTTGCCGCCGAGTCCACGCAAAAGGCAATTACGCGCGTGGTCGGGCGCATCAAGGACGTGCCCTGGCGCCGTTGCGTCAGGCAGTCCGGTCTCGATGCGCAGGAGCTCGTCAGGCGCGTTTCGCAGATGCGAACCGATTACGAGTTGCAGATGGCGCACGTTAGCTATGACGACCAAGAGGCCGTTCATGACGTACGCAAGCTGGCCAAGGCGCTGCGCTACGTGACGCGTGAGTTTGCAGAGCTTCTGCCTGATGCGGCTGAGGATACCAACACACGGGCCAAGGCGGTGCAGGACATGCTCGGTGAACTTTGCGACTGCTGGAACAACGCGCAGCTCGTCATCGAGATATGCGGTCCGCAGGCGGTGCAGGTTGCCTCGCGTTTTGTCGTGCGCGCCGATGAGATCGTCGCCGATCTCAAGAGAAGCCGCAGCTGTGGTCTTGCGATAAGCGATTCGTAGGCTCCGGGATAGGGAAGATGAGGACAAGGTGTCCTTGTTGTCAGGCAAGTTGTCTTCTGTTTGAAAAGTAAGGTGTTTTATGTGCCCGTCGTTGTGGTAACATAGCAACTCGCGTGCGAGGCACGCAATGATTCGGGTGGTGGCGCAGTTTGGTAGCGCACTTGACTGGGGGTCAAGGGGTC
>USOR01000119.1 GCA_900556425.1 uncultured Coriobacteriaceae bacterium | reverse complement strand
TCAACTTCTCTCCCACTTGAACAGATTCCTGAGCCGCATCCTTCCGTGCAAGGTCTGACGCAAAAGCGTTAGGGCGAATCCAAGCACGATGAAAAGGATGCCGAAGACATACATCGCGGGGCTGACGGTGCTAGCCCAGCTCTCACCTTGGGCGTTGACCTCGATGCTCTCGGCATGCACCTCGAGCTCGCCGTTGTGATCGGCGCAAGCCAGGTGATACACACCCTGCACGGTAATCATGTCGCCCGTATGCTCGTAGCGTGCGTAATGCGTGATCTGCTCGGCAAGTTGCGCGTCCATGTAGACACCGACCATCGCGCCGCCATTCTTCACGTTTACCCACACATGGTTGGCATCGGCGATGATGGGAGATCCCGTTGCCTCGCCCGTGAAGACGACCTCCCTGTCGTTCTGGCGCGTGCCCGCGGAAAGCAGCGCATGAATATCCACCGAGCTGTAGGTCGATGGGTTGCTCAGCGACTCCACCTCGTGCACGGGAACCTGTGCACCGTTCGAGACGGCACTTGCCGCCGGTGCGCCCACGCCAAGGCAACCGATGCTGAGGACGAGCATCCCCGCCACGGCAAGCGTCTTTCCGCGCTGCTTTGATTCCTGGCGCTTGCGACTGCGCCAGGCCAACCCGCCGCTGTTCTTGCGCTTGAATATGCGCAGGTCACGTGACCTGTCGTTACTGAAGAGGTTGTCGGGATGCAACGAAATGAGGATGCCGACAATGGCGCCGATGAGCGCGATGAACTCGACGCGCCCGGCCCACATAAGGAGCAAGGCGACAATCTTGAGTCCAAAGGGTAGGCCGGCCTGCGTGATTTCGGTCGTCATGCCGCAGTTGGTCACGTAGCTGATGGCCTCGAAAACCGAGTTGAGGGCATCGTTACCAAAGGCGATGAAGGCCATGGAGCCAAGCGCCGCCGTACCCAGATACAGGATGAAGACCGTCATCGCGATCATCGCGTCCTCGGAGCTCAACGTCTGCGATCCGAAGTGCTCGTACTTGATGCGCACGCGGGCGTTATCGGGAGCCAGGCGCACGAGAATCGAGTACTTGATCCAGCGTAGCACCTGCAGGATGCGCACGAACTTGATGCCGCCGCCCGAGGAATACGCGCAGGCGCCAAAGAGGATCGCGACGATGACGAGGATGACCACGCCGTCCGTGATGGTGCCGCCGATCTGCTCGGGATAGACCGCCTGCATACCGCAGGTGGTCGCAGCGGAGATAACCGTGGAGAGGCCGTTTTGCATGAGGCCACCCAAGCTCGTGAAGATGTCCTCGCGCGTCATGATCCATGTCACGAAGGCGACGAGCACCACGATCCACAGGGCATATACGCGCAGCTCTGCGTTGCGCTTGATGTGCTTGAAACGTCCGGCGCGTGCATAGGCGTACACGGCAAAGCTGATCGCACCGGCAATCATGAGGGCGCTCAGCACAAACTGCAGGGGAAGCGAATGGTAATAGATGAGGTCGGAGGTGTGGGGCACGAAGCCACCCGTGCCGATGGCGGTTAGGGCAAGCCAGAAGCCGTTCATGATCGCATCGACGGGATGCAGCCCCAAAAACAGGCAGATCACCGTCGCGGCAAGGGCCCCGACAAGGGCAAAGCTCCCGTATACGCGCAGGACCGAAAGACAGGTCTCGCTGATGCGCGCCCGCGTACGCTCCCCGTCGCGGCGCTCGTTCATCATGAAGACGCGCGAGCCTTCGCCAAAGAATCCGGAGTACATGGCAATGACGACGACCGTCAACGCGCCACCAAACGACATGATCACGCGCCAGGTAATCTGCGAGTAGCTCAGGGAGTCGACATCATGCACGAGCGTCACGCCCGTCGTGGTAAGTGCCGAAACGGAATCGAAGAGCGCGTCGAACCACGAGCTGAACGAGCCGGACAGGAGCAGCGGCACCGCGCAGACGATGCCGATGACAATCCAGCCAAAACCCACGAGGAGCAGCGCTCGACGCCGGTCAAGCCCGCGTGCCTTGAGGAAGCGCAGCGCTGATCCGACGGTCAGGCATACGCCGATGCCGACGATGAAAGCCCCGAGCTGGCGGAACTCCCCGAAAACAAGCGCGATGACGGCGGGCACGCACATAGCCGCGCCCGTCATCAGGATGAGCACGCCAAGGTAATGACCGACGGTCGTGATATCGGACCAGTGAAATCGGGGCAACATAATACGCGGATTATAGCCGTTCAGATGGCATATGGCACGAATGAGACAATTGCTCTGAGCAACTGTCTCATTTTCTCAGGGGATGCCTATTCGCCCGCAAGCGAATCGAGATAGGCGCGTTCCCGATCGAGCGCGACGTTAAAGAGGACGTTGAAGAGAACCGTGATGAACAGCGCGGCGACGAGGGTTGCGATGGCCATCTCGCCCGTGAGCGGCACGAGCATGAAGACAGGACCAAAGACGAATATGCCAAGCAGCAGTCCCGCGAGAATGACGACAAGCAGCGCCGTACGTATGTAATTGAAGGGAATCGAAAGACGTATGACGAGGTTGACACCCGACACGCAGGTGAGGACGACGCACATCGTCGAGAACTGATCCTGGGAGTGACCGGTCACGAAGCAGAATATGACGGCGATGACGACCGAGGTTATGACGCAGATGGCTCCCGGTATGGCACGCGTGATGACGTTGCGTAGGAACTCGCCGCGAATGAGGTCGCGATTGGGTTCGAGCGCGAGGACGAAGGACGGGATGCCCACGGTAAAGGCATCGATGAGCGTGAGCTGGATGGTCACGAAGGGATAGTTATAGCTCACGATGAAGATGAACATGAGCGACATGACAACGGAGAAGATCGTCTTGACGAGAAACAGCGAGCCCGATCGCTGCAGGTTGTTGATGGAGCGACGACCCTCGGCGACGACAGGCGGCATCGAGGCGAAGTCATCGTCGAGCAATATGAGCTGGGCGATGCTGCGCGCGGCATCCGACCCCGTACCCATGGCGACCGAGCAATCCGCCGCATGCAGCGCGAGGACGTCGTTCACGCCATCGCCGGTCATGGCGACGGTATGGCCCTGATCCTGCAGCGCCACAACGAGCTGCTTCTTCTGCGCGGGACTCACGCGCCCGAAGACGCGACAGGTGCGCGCCGCCTCGCGGAGCTCCTCCTCGGTGGTCACGGTGCTCATGTCGATGCATTTATCGGCATCGGGCACGCCCACGGAGGCGGCGATGTTCGATACCGTCTCGACCGCATCACCGCTGATGATGTTGATGCGCACACCCTGCTGCTTGAAGTAGTCGAGCGTCTGGGCTGCCGTGGGACGCACGCGATCGCGGATGAAGATGAGTGCGAGCGGCTCGACCGGCCCGACGATCTCATCTTCCTTGTCGAAGTCGGCGACCTTGGCGAGCACGAGCACGCGACGCACGCCCGCAAGCCGCTCGATCTTCTCGAGCACCTCGGGCAACTCGTCAGATCCCTTCAGGACGAATTCGGCCGCACCCATGGCATAGTTGCCGGCATCGCTGCCGTAGCAGACGCCCGAATACTTGCGCTCGGAGGAAAACGGCACGTAACGCGTCTCGCCCTGCACGGCCTTGGGGGCATCGGGACGCTCTTCGAGCCCGGTGATGTAGGCCTTGATGGCCTTGGCGGTCTCGTTATCGTCCTTCGAGAGCGCGTCAAGCGCGACGAGCGCGTGCAAGGCCTCGTCATAGGGCACGCCATCGAAGGGAATGACCTCGTCGACGTCCATCTCGCCCGTGGTGATGGTGCCCGTCTTGTCCAACATCAGGATATCGACGTCGCCGGCGGCTTCAACCGCACGGCCGCTCATGGCGAGCACGTTGGCGCGATTGAGACGGCTCATGCCTGCGATGCCGATTGCAGAAAGCAAAGCGCCGATCGTCGTGGGGGCAAGGCATACGAACAGAGCGACCAAGCTGGTAATCGTGGTGGGATTACCCATATCCGCAAGCTGCGCGCCGAAATCGCTGAACGTAAACAAAGACATGGTGACCAGCAAGAACACGATGGTCAAAGCCACAAGGAGAATCTGTAGAGCAATCTCGTTGGGGGTGCGCTTGCGCGAAGCGGCCTCGACCATAGAGATCATCTGGTCCAAAAAGCTCTTGCCGCGCTCTTGGGTAACGCGAAGCACCAACCAGTCGGAAAGAACCGTCGTGCCACCGGTAACGCTGGAGCGATCACCGCCCGATTCGCGAATGACCGGGGCGGATTCGCCCGTGATGGCGGATTCATCGACCGACGCCGCGCCCACGATGACTTCGCCGTCAGCCGGAATCTGATC
>USOR01000118.1 GCA_900556425.1 uncultured Coriobacteriaceae bacterium | reverse complement strand
ACGATGAGCTTGCCGAAGAGCTCGGGGATCTCGCCAAGAGCGAGGAAGACGTCCTCATGTACGCCATGTTCCCCAACGAGGCACGCCAGTTCCTCGAGAAACAGCGCAAGATCGAGAATACAAACTTCTTAATGAACGATGCCGTGAGCATCACCAAGGAGGAGGACTACGTGGACATCGCACAGATTCGTGACCTCGTGAAGCTTGTCGAGGAGTCCGGAGTCGGAGAGATCACCGTCGAGGAAGCCGGTGCCAAGGTCACCATTCGCACCCCGGGCATGCAGCCTGCTGCCTACGCCCCGGCCCCCGTCATGCCCCAGGCCGCTTCGGCACCCGCTGCGGCGGAGGCTCCCGCACCCGCTGCCGCTTCGACGCGACCGGCGAGCTGGAAGCCTGTTACCGCCCCGATGGTCGGCACCTTCTACGCCGCGCCTTCGCCCGACGCCGATCCCTTCGTGACGGAAGGCGCAACGGTTGGCGCAGGCGAGACGCTGTGCATCGTCGAGGCCATGAAGCTCATGAATGAGATTGCCGCCGAGGAGGCGTGCGTCGTGCGCGAGGTCTGCATCGACAATGCCGCACCCGTCGAGTTCGGCACCGTCATGTTCTACGTCGAGCCCACCGCCGAGTAGGAAAGGCTCAGGTCGCGAATGCTTGACAAGATTCTCATCGCCAATCGTGGCGAAATCGCCCTGCGCGTCGTGCGTGCCGCACATGAGCTCGGCATCAAGTGCGTCGTCGTGTACTCGGAGGCAGATCGTGACACGCGCGCTGTCGAGATGGCAGACGAGAGCGTCTGCATCGGCCCGGCGCCGTCCGCGCTCTCGTACCTCAACATCCCCAATATCATCGCGGCCGCCAAGATCACCGGTGCGCAGGCCATCCATCCGGGCTATGGCTTCCTTTCGGAGAACGCCGATTTCGCCCGTGCCTGTGCCGATAACGACATCATCTTCATCGGCCCGTCGCCCGAGTGCATCGATTCGCTCGGCAACAAGGCGGCGGCAAAGGCGACGATGAAGGAGCTTGGCGTCCCCACGGTGCCCGGCAGCGATGGCCCCGTCGATACCGTCGAGGAGGCACGCGTGTTTGCCCACGAAGTCGGCTACCCCGTGCTCATCAAGGCATCGGCTGGTGGCGGTGGTAAGGGCATGCGCGAGGCAAACGACGACGAGGAGCTCGAGAAGATGTTCGTCGCCGCGCGCACCGAGGCGGCCAACGCCTTCGGCAACGACGAGGTCTATCTCGAGAAGCTCATCCGCCGTCCGCGTCATGTGGAAATACAGATCATCGCCGACACGCACGGCAACGCCATGCACCTCTGCGAGCGCGATTGCTCGATTCAGCGTCGTCACCAGAAGCTCATCGAAGAGGCTCCTTGCCCCGTCATCGACGAGGAGACGCGCCAGGCGATGGGCGAGGCCGCACTCAAGGCGGTACGCGGCGTGGGATACGTCAATGCCGGCACCATCGAGTTCCTGCTCGACACGGACGGCAGCTTCTACTTCATGGAGATGAACACGCGCGTCCAGGTCGAGCATCCGGTTTCCGAGCAGATCACCGGTGTCGACATCATCAAGCAGCAGCTTATCGTCGCTTCGGGTGATCCCATTACCTGTGCGGATCTCGCACCGATGTCGCCGAAGGCCTGTGCCATCGAGTTTCGCATCAACGCGGAGAATCCAGCGCATGATTTCCGGCCTTGCCCGGGGACCATCACGCGTTTCGACATGCCGGGTGGTCCGGGCGTGCGCGTCGACACGCACCTGCGTGCTGGCGATGCAGTTCCTCCCACCTATGATTCGCTCATGGCAAAGCTCATCGTATGGGGTGACACGCGCGAGGAGGCCATTGCACGTGGCAAGCGTGCCCTTGACGAGTTCGTCATCGAGGGTGTCGCCACGACGATACCCTTCCATCGCCGCGTGCTCGATAACGCGACGTTTAACTCAGGTATGGTGTACACGGACTTCATCGAAACCGAAACGAATGGGGGACAGCTGTGAAGGAAATCGACCAAGGCTACGTGATTGACGGCATCACCATAGCTCCCGGTGTTGTCGAGACCATCATCTCGCTTGCCGCAGCAGAGGTTCCCGGCGTTGCCGGCGTGGGCACTGCCGGTGCCATCTCGACCATCCGCTCGGCCTTCAATGCGGGCAATGCCATCCCCACCAACGGCATACGCATCGAGCCGCTTGGCGATAAACAAGTCGCCGTCACCATCTCCATTCAGGCGTATTACGGCTACCGGCTCGTCGAGATTGCCGAGAACGTACGCAAGGCCATCGTCGATGCGCTCGCTGCCCAGATTGGCGTCACGGTGACGTCTGTCGACGTGCACGTAGACGCGCTCTCTTTCGAGGCGTAGGCGAGCCATGGCCGCACTTCGGCATGAACACACGGCTGCCCGCCGTGAGGCATTGCAGCTGCTCTATACCGGTGAGCTCACGGGTCTTCCGCTTGATCAGGTTGCCGGCGGTAACGAGACCGAGCTCTTGCTCGTTCCCGAGTGCCCGCAGGGCGTAAGCGATGCTGACCTTGTGGGCGTTGACCTCGTCACCTATGCCTCAACGTTGGTCAACGGCATCGCCGATCATATCGACGAGCTCGACGAGCGTATCGGGTCGACAGCCGAGAACTGGACGCTCGAGCGCATGCCCATCGTCGATCGCAACATCATTCGCATTGCCACGTATGAGATTCTCTATTGCGATGAGATTCCCACGGGTGTTGCCATCAACGAGGCCGTCGAGCTGGCAAAGGCTTTCGGGACCGACGAGTCCCCGAAGTTCGTGAACGGCGTCCTGGGCCGCATTGCGAGCGAGGTCTGCGGCGAGGAAGCCGCTCATCTCGATGCGAATGCGCTTACTTCGCACGCTTCGGTAGATGAGGTATGACGATGTCAGAGAGTTCCAAGGAAACATTCGGCGAGGTCCGAGCACGGCTCGATGAGATTGTCTCTGAAGTGCGTAGCAAGGACGTCTCTCTCGAGAAGAGCCTCGACCTCTACGAGGAGGCTATCAGGCTGGGCAATCGCTGTGCCGAGCTCATCGACAAGCCCGATTACACGGCGGCCGAGATTGCCGAGGCCAACGAGGTCGTCGAAGCCGGTCAAGAAGAGGGCCCCGAGATTACGATCTAACATCGAAGATCGGACAGGATTTGACTGAGAAGATTCTGGATACGATAGAGTCGCCCGCTGACCTTGCTGATCTAAGCTACGAACAGCTTAATCGTCTGGCCTTCGAGCTGCGTGCCGAGATGATTGCGGCAACATCGCTGCACGGCGGTCATCTTGCGCCATCGCTTGGTAGCGTCGAGCTCATCATCGCGCTGCATCGCGTGCTTGACTGCCCCCGTGACCGTCTCGTTTTCGACGTCGGCCATCAAGCGTACGCCCACAAGCTCTTGACGGGGCGGCGCAAGCAGTTCAAGACCTTGCGCACGTACGAGGGCATTTCCGGATTTCCCAAGATTACCGAAAGCGCGTACGATGCCCACGATTCGGGCCATGCATCCGATTCGCTCTCGACGGCGCTTGGCTATGCCCTTGCACGTGACCTTGACGGATCGGATGCGACCATCGCCGCGCTCATCGGTGATGCCTCGTTCACGGGCGGCATGGCGCTTGAGGCGCTCAACGACATCGGTCGTGCCAATACGCCACTTCTGATCGTGCTCAACGATAACGGCATGTCCATCTCGCCCAACGTCGGTGGCTTTTCGACCTATCTCGCCAAGGTGCGCATGTCGGATCAGTACACGCAGCTGCGCAACCATGTCGAGGACGCCTTCAACGCAAGTGGCACGTTGGGGCGCCTGCTCATGCGTGGCGGCAATGCCGCGAAGGAATCGTTCAAGCAGTTCGTGCTTCCCGGAGCGACCTTTCTCGAGGGCTTCGGCGTCACGTATATCGGTCCGGTTGACGGGCACGACATCCAGACGCTTGAGGAGATCCTTCGCGATGCCAAGGCGCTCGAGGGTCCCGTTGTCATCCATGCGGTGACGATGAAGGGCAAGGGCTATGGTCCTGCCGAAAAGAACCCCGCGCTCTTCCATGGTGTCGGCCCCTTCGACATCGCGTCGGGCACGCCCAAACCCAAATCGAACGCGAACCCCACCTGGACGCAGGTCTTCTCCAACGAGCTCATCAAGCTCGCCAAGGAGGATCCGTCAATTGTCGCCATTACGGCGGCGATGGCGAGCGGCACGGGACTTTCCGCTTTCGCGAAGGCCTACCCCGAGCGTTTCTTCGATGTCGGCATAGCCGAGGAGCATGCCGTTGGCATGGCAAGCTCGCTTGCGCTTGCCGGCAAGAAGCCCGTCGTCGCCATCTAT
>USOR01000117.1 GCA_900556425.1 uncultured Coriobacteriaceae bacterium | reverse complement strand
ATGCTTTGCGACGGGACTTCCCTTCATTGGCGTGAACCATCTCGAAGGGCACCTATATGCGAATCGCTACGTTGACCCCGCGCTCGAGCCGCCATTTGTCGCGTTGCTCGTGAGCGGCGGGCACACCATGCTCGTGCACGTGAAGGACTGGGGAGACTACGCGGTGCTCGGGAGCACGCTCGATGATGCCGTGGGGGAGGCGTTCGACAAGGTCGCCAAGGCGCTCGAGCTGGGGTACCCCGGTGGCCCCATCCTGAGCAAGCTCGCCCGGGATGGCGATGCCAAGGCCATTAACTTCCCACGTGCGATGATGCATAGCGGGGACCTGCAGTTCTCGCTCTCGGGCCTCAAGACCGCCGTCATCACCTATATCAACGAGCAGCGCAAGGCGGGAATGGATATCGACATTCCCAACCTTGCGGCGAGCTTCACCGCCGCCATCGTTGACGTGCTTGTGGCCAAATCGCTCGATGCGTGCAAGCAGGCGGGCGTTGACGTCCTGTGCATTGGCGGTGGTGTGGCGGCGAACCCTGACTTGCGTGAGGCCCTCAAAAACGAGCTCGGCAAGCGCGGCATTCGCGTTGTCATGCCCGAGCTCTCGGATTGTGCCGACAACGCTTCGATGATCGCGTCGGTAGGCCTCGACCTCTTCGAGGCGGGTGAGCGCACCGGGCTCGATGCCGACCCACAAGCCCACATGCCCTTGCGCACTAAATGAGACAGTTGCTCTGAGCAATTGTCTCATTTCGCAGGTCAGAGCGACGTTGGGCATATAAAAGGGCAACGAGGAAATCTAAGTGTCATATTAGTAGATTATTTCTTACGGAATGTTAACAAGGGTATGAATCCGCATGGTGCGCGCGTACTATGAGGAACGTTATTTTGTTATCACCCCGTAATTCTAGGAGGCACAAAGATGAATTTGAAGCCGTTGGGCGATCGAGTCATCATCAAGCAGGACGAGGCGGAGGAAACCACCGCATCCGGTCTGATTCTCACGAGCAATTCCAAGGAAAAGCCGCAGCGCGGTAAGGTCATCGCCGTTGGCGAGGGCAAATACGATCACGGCAAGCTCATCTCGGTTCCCGTCAAGACGGGTGACACCGTCATCTATGGCAAGTACGGCGGACAGGACATCACCGTCGACGGCGAGGAATACGTCATCCTTCGCGCCGATGACCTGTACGCAGTTGTCGACTAACTATCACATGTGAAAGGAATGATTATCAATGGCTGCTAAGAACATTAGCTTTGGCTCCGATGCACGCAGCGCGCTCGCTGCCGGTGCATCCAAACTTGCCGACGCTGTCAAGGTCACGCTTGGTCCCAAGGGCCGCTACGTTGCCTGCGAGCGCAGCTTCGGCGCTCCACTCATCACCAACGACGGCGTGACCGTCGCCAAGGAGATCGAGCTCGAGGACAAGGTCGAGAACATGGGCGCCCAGCTCATCCGCGAGGCCGCCGTCAAGACCAACGACGTCGCCGGTGACGGCACCACCACCGCCACGCTGCTCGCCGATGTCATGATTCGCGACGGTCTCAAGAACGTGACCGCCGGCGCCAACCCCATTGCCATCCGCACGGGCATGAACAAGGCCGTCGACGCACTGGTTGAGAAGGTCAAGAAGGATGCCAAGGAGGTCAAGACCTTCGACGAGATCAAGAACGTCGGCGCCATCTCCGCGGGCGATCCGCTTATCGGCGAGAAGATTGCCGACGCCATGGAGAAGGTCGGCAAGGACGGCGTCATCACCGTCGAGGATTCCAACACCTTCGGCATCGACATCGACGTCGTCGAGGGCATGGAGTTCGACAAGGGCTATCTGAGCCCCTACATGGTCAACAACACCGAGACCATGAAGGCCGAGCTCTCCAACCCCTACATCCTCATCACCGATCAGAAGATTTCCGCCATCCAGGACATCCTGCCGCTGCTCGAGGGCATCATGCAGTCCGGCAAGCCGCTCCTCATCATCGCCGAGGACGTGGAGAGCGAGGCTCTGGCCACGCTCGTCCTCAACAAGATTCGCGGTACGCTCAACGTCGTCGCCGTCAAGGCACCCGGCTTTGGCGATCGCCGCAAGCGCATGCTCGAGGACATCGCCATCGTCACCGGTGGCCAGCCCATCATGGAGGAGCTCGGCGTCGCGCTTTCCGATGTCACGCTCGACATGCTCGGCACCGCCAAGAGCGTCAAGGTGACCAAGGACGCCACGACCATCGTCGATGGTGCGGGCAAGAAGGCCGACATCGAGGAGCGCATCAACACCATCAACGCGCAAATCGAGGAGACCAGCTCCGATTTCGATCGCGAGAAGCTTCAGGAGCGCAAGGCCAAGCTTTCCGGCGGCGTTGCCGTCATCAAGGTCGGCGCCGCGACCGAGGCCGAGCTCAAGGAGACCAAGTCCCGCATCGACGACGCACTGCAGGCCACGCATGCGGCTGTCGAGGAGGGCATCGTCGCTGGCGGCGGTGCCGCGCTCATCGACGCCATGACCGTTCTTGATGACCTCAAGGCCGAGGACGTCGACGAGCAGGTCGGCATCAACATCGTGAGCAAGGCATGCGAGGCCCCGATGCGCGCCATCGCCGAGAACTCCGGTTTCGAGGGGTCCGTCGTCATCGACAAGATCAAGAACTCCAAGACCGGCTACGGTCTGAATGCCGCGACCGGCGAGTACGGCAAGATGATCGACATGGGCGTCATCGATCCGGTCAAGGTCGTTCGCTCCGCGCTGCAGAACGCCACTTCCGTGGCGACCATGCTGCTCATCACGGCTGCCACCGTGTCCGACGTCCCCAAGGACGGCCCGGATATGGCCGAGATGGCCGCTGCCATGCAGGGTGCCGGTGGCATGATGTAAATCATGCGCCCATAGGCGACTCGAGGGGCCCGCGATTGCGGGCCCCTTTTGTTGTTTCGGTTGCTTTGGGTGCTATGCGAGTGCCGGGTGCGCTAGTGATTTGTGCGCATCACGGTCGCGCTCATGCGGGCGACGAGATTGCCAGGCTCGTCGAAGAGGTCGATCGTGAAGAAGGCGAGATTACGACCGAGCTTGTCGGGATGGGCGACGGCCTTGAGCTTGTTGCCCTTGACGCGGCGCATGTGGGCGATGCTGGAATTGGTCGAGGCTGAGGGCGGCTGGTTGACGTTGCTCGCGACAGCGAGCGCGTAGTCCGCGAGCGAGAAGAAGACTCCGCCCATCACGAAACCCTGGGCATTGTGATGGCGATCGTCGATTTCCATGCTCACGGTCGCGATGCCGGTTTCGAAGTCGTAGTCGTCAATGGTTGCTCCCAGGCACTTGCGCGCGAACTCGTCATCGGCAAAGTATGCGCGAATGTCCTCGATGTTGTCGAAATCCACGGCTACTCCTCTTTTCTCGCGGATAGTGCCATCAGTGTAGACCAACAGATAACGTCTTGGTACATGGGTTCGGGATTGACGCGTTCGAGATGCCCGAAAACGCATTATTCGCTAGAATAGGGGCGCATGGTCGTAGTTAAGGAGCCGCGCAACAAAAATGTTTACCGTGATTAGCATTTTGCTCGTCATCTTTTTCCTCTTGATGAACGCCTTCTTCGTCATCGCAGAATTCGCTCTGGTACGTGTCCGCAAGTCGCAGATCGAGCTTGCCGTTGAGGAGAAGAAGCCCGGTGCACGCGCTGCCAAGAAAATCGCCGAGAACATAAACGCGTATCTTTCGGCCTGTCAGCTCGGCATCACGCTCGCATCTCTTGCCATAGGCTGGCTGGGAGAGCCTGCCGTGTCTGCCGTTCTCGAAATGCCGCTTCTTGCAGCTGGACTGCCCGAGAGCACCATCTATCCCATTTGCGTCGGCGTCGGCTTCTTCATCGTGACGACGCTGCACGTCGTGGTGGGCGAGCTCATTCCCAAGTCCTTCGCGATCTTCTCGACCGAGAAGTACGCGTTGGCGACTGCGGGCCCCCTCGCGTTCTTCTACAAGATCACGTATCCGTTCATGTGGTTGTTCAACGGCATCACCAATCTCGTCGTCCGCGCGACTGGTCATGACCCGGCAAAGGAACACGAGGTTTACACAGACGAGGAGATTAAGCTGCTCATCGACGAATCGACGGAAAGCGGGCTCATCGATCCTGAGCAAAACGAGTACGTCGATAACATCTTCGATTTGGGAGACAAGGACGCCGAGGCCATCATGACGCCGCGCATGGACATGATTTGCCTTGATACCGAGGATACGCTCGAGGAGAACCTTGCCCTCATTCACGAGCACAAGTACACGCGTTATCCCGTGTGCAGCGGCTCGAAGGATAACGTCATCGGCTTCGTGCACGTGAAGGACCTCTTCGATCAGGAGCGGGGCCTG
>USOR01000116.1 GCA_900556425.1 uncultured Coriobacteriaceae bacterium | reverse complement strand
CCTGGGCATGAACCCGGTGGAGCTCTTGCTCGCGAGTCTGGGAAGCTGCATGACCATCGCGGCGTTCTACCTTGCCCCCGCGCAGGGCATCAAGGTGAACGCCTTCAGCGTCGAGCTGGAGGGAGACGTCGATCCCGATGGGTTCATGGGGCTCAACCCCGAGGTGCGCAACGGCTTCTCTGAGATTCGCATAACGCCGCACATCTCGTGCGATGCCCCTGCCGATAAGGCGCGCGAGTTCGTGGAGCTCGTCGCGAGCAGGTGCCCCGTTCATGACACGATCGAGAATGGCACGAGGATCGACTGCGTCGATATCGTGGTCGAGTAGAAGCTGCCATCTGCGTTACATGCCCGGATGCCATACCCCCCCCATGTGCATCCGGGCTCCCCTTGAATTTCGAAGGAGGACGATCATGGCGAAGATGCCGCAAGACTGCATGGACATGATTAACAACGTGTACGCCGCCGCTGTTGCCACGGCAGATGCAAATGGCGTGCCGAACGTGGTCTGCTGCTCCATGAAGCAGGCCTATGACGACGAGACCGTGATGATTTCCGACCAGTACATGCGCAAGACGCTCGCGAACGTGATGGCTGGCTCGAAGATGGCCGTAAGCGTTTGGGACGAGACGCATGGATATCAGGTGAAGGGTTCGGTAACGTACGAGAACGAAGGCGAACGCTACGAGGCCATAGCCGCCCAGGTGCACCAGATTTTGAGCTCCATGGGCTATGATTTCTATTCAAAGGGCGTTTGCTGGCTCCACGTGGAGGAAGTGTATTCGCTTACTCCCGGCGAAGACGCCGGCACACTAATTTGCTGACGATGGGACAAATGTCGCCGGGGCACTTTTGTCTCATTCTCAGCCTGTGCAGCCATCACGCCGCAATTCGTGGCGTTTTCGCCAAGTGGTGTGTCTCTGTGACAGCATCGCCGACCACCACGGCACAGCTTTTGGCACACGTCAGGGCTCTTGCCAAGTAATGTGTGCTGGTGACCATACAGGTAGCTCAATGTAGGCGGGTTTAGATATGAGGATGTCAGGTCTATGAAAGACGCGAACCCCGCCGAACTTCCCAGTCCAAACAGGGTTCGCAAACTAGACTCGTGGTGGAGATGAAGGGATTCGAACCCTCGGCCCCCACGTTGCGAACGTGATGCTCTCCCAGCTGAGCTACATCCCCACTAGAATATGGCGCGCAACGGCGCGCGGGTAAGGATTATAATGACCCCCATGCAAACGAGCAATAACATATTCCGCATACTCATCATCGCGTGTGTCGTTCTCTTCATTGGAGCAATCGCCCAGCAGTTCTACATTTCGCACGTCGAGTCGAGTTATGCCAAGTCGGGCGAGCAGCTCGAGCAGGCAAAGGCGAGCGTTGCCACCGCGACCCAACAAAACGAACAGCTCAAGAAGCAAGAAGAGGACACGTACATCGCCTGGCGCAATGCCCAGGGACGCCTCTCGCTTTTCGGTGATAAGGGCGGAAAGGTTGCCTACCTTACCTTCGACGACGGCCCGTGTGATGCCCTCACTCCCAAGAACCTCGAGATTCTCAAGCAGAAAGGGGCTGTCGCAACCTGGTTCTGCCTGGCAAACGACGAGCTCTACACGTATCTCAACCTCGACTTGTGCAAGAAGATCGAGGAGCAGGGGTCGACCGTTGGCATTCACGATTGGGACCAGGACGACTCGTACAGCTACTACAAGGGCAGTGTCGACAATTACTTCACGAGCGACTTCGACAAGGCCAAGGCCAAGCTCGAGGCAGCCGTTGGTCATGAGATCAAGATCACGCGCTTTGCCGGTGGCAGTCTCACCATCGGCTATTACAATCCCGAAATCGGCAAGGCGCTTCCCCGCGCGATGCTCGAGCGCGGCTATCAGTACTTCGATTGGAATGTCCTTGCCGGTGACAGTGAGCCCTCGCAGTTCGTGAACGGCTCGACGCCCAAGGACCGCATCGTGAGCAACGTCTTGAGCGAGGCGGAGTTCTTCGCGAAGACGGATTCTCCCATCTGCGTGCTCATGCACGATAACCCTGGCAAGAATACCACCACAGAAGCGCTTCCCGAGATCATCGATGGGCTGCGCGCGCTGGGCTACGAATTCAAGACGCTCGATTACGATGCTCCCGGTTTTTACCAGGTGGTGATTACCGAATGACGTACTCGCGCGGACAATACGACGACGATTACGAGCGCAGCAGACGCTCCCGTCACGATGCTTCCGAGGGACGTTCCGAGCGTCGTACGGGCACTGGGTCGAGCCGCTACTCGCGCACATCCGAACGCTACGCACGCCATGCCTCGGCGCAACGGGACGAAAGATACTCCGAGAGCAGGCCGCAAAACCGCTCGAGACGCCAACGTCCCGAGGATTCCTCTCGCGTGCGTCAACGCAGCAGACAGGATGTCGATTATGATACCTCTCGCAGTGGCAATCGCCGCTCCAACCGACGCCCAGCCGTGAACGAGGAGCAGCGCGGCGAAAGGCGCAACCGCAGTGGCGCTCGCGCCGACCGTGTATGAGCCGCGCGACAATCGCCAGCGGGATATGCGCCAGCGAGATGCGCGTCCCACCCAGCATGCCGTCCCGCGCGCCGGGCAGCGCAGCGTCAACCAGGCGACGCAATACAGTAGGGACCGTTACGTGAGTCAGCCTGGCCAGCAGCGGGGCAGCTCCGTGAGCCAGCAGAACTACGACAAGGCCCGACGTGTCAAGCCGGTCGACCCCCGCGCGATTCTTGCCTCGGGAGTCATCGCCGTTATCTTGCTCGCTGTTATCGTTGTGCGATTTATCGCCTTTGGCGGAGTCGCAAGCGAGTACGGCGCTGCCAAGGCGGCAATTGACGAGCAGCAAGCACAGTTAACCGAGCTCCAAACATCGAACGGTGAGCTTCAGGCGGAGATGGACTCCATGCAGGGCCTTATCGACCGCTATAACAATTCCGGGAAGAAGTAGGGACGGGCTTTCTGCCTACTCCACGATTTCGGCCGCTTCCTCGGCTTCCAGGGGCGTGAGCTCACCTTCTGGCGTCTTGCGCGCCGCTCGGATCATGTCGACGGCGACGAGTGCGAGCCCGCACCAGATGCACGCGAAGCAGATGTCGTGGGCAAACGTGAAGGCCTCGCCGTTGACGAACACGCCGCATAGCAACGCGATCGTGGGGCTTACGTACTGCATGAAGCCCAAGATGGTCAGGGGGATGGAGTTTGCCGCCGTCGCGAACAGGATGAGCGGAACGGCCGTGACCGCACCGCCCAGGACGAGAAGCCCCGTCGTGTTCCATCCCGCAGCGCTCGTCACGTCGCCGAGGAATCCGTGGCTTCCCGTCACGAACGCGAGCACGATGACAAAGACGATGGCTACGGGCGCCATGACGGCGCTTTCCACGGCAATGGCCTCGACGGCCGGGTAGCCGCCCTTCTTCTTGATGGCGCCGTAGACGCCAAAGCTCAAGGCGAGGTAGATCGCTAACCACGGAAAACTCCCGTAACTAACCGTGAAGTACAGGATACCGATGCAACAGAGTGCGACGGCAATCCATTGCAGGGGCGAGAGGCGCTCCTTGAATATGACGAGACCTAGCAGGATGGAGACGAGCGGGTTGATGTAGTAGCCGAGCGATGCCTCCACGATATGGTCTATGTGAACGGCGAATATGTACGTGCCCCAGTTGGACGTGATGATGATGGCGGCGGGAATCAGGAAGCGCAGCGCGCGCTTGTCCTTGAGCAGCGAGGTGAAGTTCCATCGGGCGATGAGGCAGATGATGGCGGTGAGCGCGAAGCACCAGATGACGCGCTGTGCCGTCACCTCGAGCGGATCGACATGGTCGAGCAGCTTCCAATACAGAGGGAACAGGCCCCAAAGCAGATAGCAGCCGATGCCGGCTGCCATACCCTGGCGCGTTCGCTTTCTGATGTCACCCACGTCGTGATTCATGGACGTGATTATAGCCAGCATGCCATGTGCGCGTAAGAACTTCCGTGGATGTAAGGAGTGGGTTGCCGGGTGGCGTTACGTTTGCGCGATCCAGTCGAATATCTCGCGTACGCGCGGCGCAGCGTCCTCGTGCACGAGCAGGTAGAACGTCTTGGTGGCGGCGGGATGGTCGATGGGGATGCGCACGCGGTCGGGCGGCAGCCCCCGTTGCATGGGGATGTCGGTCACGAAGACCGGCATCGTTCCGGCCTCGGCTAGACGCGTGAAGACCTCGCGATCCTTCTGAATCACGAAGTGCGAATGCGGCATGAGCCGTCTGTGCATGTCGTGCCAGATGCCAATGTCTTCGAGCAGGAGAAAGTCAACGCCGTCGATATCATCGAACGTGACGTACGGGTGCCCGGCGAGTGGGTGGCCGGCCGGCACGGCGATGGAAAGCGTCTCGGTC
>USOR01000115.1 GCA_900556425.1 uncultured Coriobacteriaceae bacterium | reverse complement strand
TCTGCAGAACGCATCGAGGAGCTTGACGAGATGCTCGTACGTGGAGAGCTTCCCGGAGAACCTGCTGGCGAGGTCATATATGGTCGTCCCCTGAAGTTTGGCGAGCCCTTGCAGGTCGTGACCTTCAAGGATACCGAGCAGCATGTCAGCGCCATGGACAGGCGTGCCAGCGATCTTGGGCTCAAGCGCTCTGATTATCTGCGCTGGCTCATCTCTCAGGATCTCGCGGCGGCTGGCCTTGCCACTAGCCCTGCATAGCATCGAATCTGAGCGTCGGAAATCCGTTTGGACTACTCCTGTACCCAATGGAGGGACACGGGTTCCTCGTCTGTCAACGTGCGACGACAGTCCTCGAACGTCCTGCGGCACGCTTCGTAAACCTCGCCCGTAAACTCGTCGTGGTAGAAGGCGCTGATGTCGAAGCAGAAGTCCATGTCGCGTATGGGCAGGATCGAGAGCGTCCCGTCGAACATCGAGGCGTTCATGTCCGAGACGAATGCGACGCAATTCTCGGTGCGGAGCTTCAGGTAGAGCAGGTCCATGTCCATGTAGAGCTCATCGGCCTCGGCAAGGGTCTCGTCATCCACGAACGGCCGAATGCCCTCGGCAAGACCCGAGGACAGGTAGCTGTCGGGAATGAGGAGCCTCTGGTCGCGCAGGTCGTCGACGGTGATGCCGTCGGTCATGGACGCCAGGGGATTCGCGCGATTGCATGCGATGACGAAGTGATCGCGATAGATGGGAGTGGACCGGTAATTGGACGAGATGGAGCTGTCCACGTTCATCCCGATCGCCACATCGACGCTACGCTCCTCCAATGCCTGACGTAGCTCGCCGTACTTCATGCACAGGAGCGATAACCGGATGTTGGGATGCTCCTTGGCCATGGAGTTCACGAATCGTACGAGGAAGGGTCGCGCGCCGTTGCGCAGGTAGCCGATGCGTACGAGTTTGTCACCGGTGCCGGAAACGGCCTTGACGCGCTCTTGCGCAAGATTCCATCCGCGCAGCAGGGACTGGGCCTCTTGCAGAAAGACCTCACCGGCATCGGTCAGTTCGACGCCGTGCGTGTCACGCACGAAGAGGAGCGCGCCAAGCGATTCCTCGAGTGCGGTCATATGGCGGCTGATGACCGAGCGGCTCACGAAGAAGTGCTCAGCGGTGCGCCGGAAGCTCAGGCTATGCGCCAAATGGACAAACTCGTCAAGATACTCGAAATTCATCTCATCACCCGGATTGGCTCTCATGATAGCAAGGGAGGAGCATGGCGCTTGCCTGAAAAGCGCCATATAGCGAAGGAGCCCCACGAATGGGGCTCCTTCTTCCTGAGTCTCTTGCGTCGTCGAACGCTAGGCCGCGTTCTTCTGCTCTGCCGCGGCACCCGTGGACTTCACGGTGCTCTCCTTCGCGGCGTGCTCGAGCTTGTCTTTGCGCTCGGTGCGGCGAATCTGGAGGTTCAGCAGCAGTCCACCGCCAACCAGCAGCACGATCATGACGATGAGAACTACGAGGTCGTTGCTCATGGTATCGTCCTTTCCCTCAAACCCCATCCTTCGATACCTCGATGATAACGGCGCTTGGGTTCCCCACTCGGTGCAGTAAACGTGCCGCTGTTGCCAAAACCGCAATGGTGCTTTGGTTCGACACAGCGAAGTTGGGATATGGAAGGTTATGCCGAAGGAACGTTTAATTTAAAACTACGAATTTTGTTAATAATTCGCATTATGAAATCACGAATTTTGTTAAAATACTAGAAAACGAAATGACGAAATCTGTTATTTTTCCCGGAAGGAGGACTGCAGTGCTTCGGAGAAAGGCATATCAGCTTCTTCTGGATTGGAAGAAAAGCCAGTCTCGCAAACGTAAGGCGCTGTTCGTAACGGGTGCCCGGCAAATCGGTAAAAGCTATCTTATCCAGCATCTCGGGAGAACGGAGTATGCGTCGCTCGTCGAGATTAATTTGCTACGCGACAAGGTGGCCAAGGAGACGCTGGCGGCGGCATGCAGCACTCAGGATTTCATCAACCGTCTGGCAGTGCTGTCGGAAGCCCCTTTCATCGAAGGCGATACGCTCGTGTTCATCGACGAGATACAGGAGCTTCCCGACGTGGCCACATACGCGAAATTCCTCGTAGAAGACGGGCGCTACGATTACGCCTTCTCAGGATCGATGCTGGGAACCGAATTCAAGAGCGCACGGTCGTTTCCCGTGGGATATGTCGCGGAAATCGAGATGCGGCCGATGGACTTCGAGGAGTTCTGCTGGGCCGTTGGCGTTCAGGAGGCGATGCTCGAACAAGTTTGCCAATCCTTCGCCCAACGAAAGCCGCTGGAAGCGTACCTGCACGAGCATCTGCTTTCCCAATGGCGCACGTATCTCGTGGTTGGCGGTATGCCCGAAGTCGTTCAGCAATTCGTCGACGGCAACGGTAGTCTTGCGGGCATCCGTGCGTTGCAGGTTGATTTAAACCAGCAGTATTCCTATGACATCGCGAAGTATGCCGGCGCACGTGCACTTCACGTCCAATCGATCTTCGAGGAGCTTCCGGTGCAACTGGAAGAGGAACGGGCAAAGTTCGTCGTCACCTCTCTGGGGGAGACGGCTCGCTATGATAATTACGAGCAGGATTTCCTCTGGCTCGTGCGTGCGGGCGTTGGGCTGAAGATTAACAAGGTGACCGAGCCCAAGCCGCCTTTGCGTCGTACGCAGCGTGCCGCTTCGTTCAAGTTATATCAGTCGGATACGGGCATGCTTGTCGCCCGCTTTCCGCAGAGCCTGGCGCGTGCGGTTTACACCGACGACCGGTCGGTGAACATGGGTGGCGTTTTCGAGAACGCTGTGGCGCAGGAACTGGTGGCAGCCCAGTTCACGCCTTATTTCTATCTCACCAAGAAGGTGGGGGAGGTCGATTTTCTCATCGAGAGCGATGAGGGCGTGGTCGCTATCGAGGTGAAATCCGGTAACGACTACCTGACCCACGCATCGCTCAGCAAGGTGCTTGCCGCTCACGGTTACGAGGTGTCTCGTGCCATCGTCCTCTGCCGCTCTAATTTCGAAATGAGGGATGGCATTCTATATGCTCCCTGGTACGCGACACTGTGCTTCGAGAGCCTGAACGTGAGCGATGACTTCTTCTTGAAGTAGCTATCGGCGGATGTGAACACAGCTCGAAGAATGCGTTCTGTTTCGATGAGTTCGCCTCCGTGGTGGCCAAGATCGTTCTCCCATTGTCCCGGAACCTGCTCAGGTAATTCGTCGTTTTGCCGCGTGCAGAAGCCTTCCGGCTAGCTGCCAAGTCCATCGACAAGCATCTTGACCTGCTCGCCTGCGATTGCTGCGAGTTCGTCGGGCGTTTCCTTGCGTCCGCCTGCGAGCCATGCGGTCAGAAGGCCGATCATGACGCCGGTGCGAATCGCCATGTAATATCTGCCGTGCGTCTTGTCGAGTCCCGGAACCTCGCCCAGGTTCTCCCGCACCTTTTCCGCACTCGAAAGATGACATGCGTAGATGATGTCGAAGCGGTTTGCCGTCACCAGGACATCCAAGATGTCCAGGTGTTCCATCAGGCCGATGAAAAAGGCCCTTGCCAATGCTGGCGGATTGGGCCGCCTTTCAAATTCCATGGAGCCAAGCACCTCGTCGAAGCACATCTCGCAGCGCCAGGACAATACGTCCGAGATATTGTCGAAGCATCGGTAGAAGGTGGAGCGCGCGACACCCGATTCCCGTTGGATGTCGCTTACGGTCACACGCTCAAAGGGTTTGTCCGCAAGGCACGACATCATGCCGTCCCAGATTAGGGCGGCCGAGCGTTGCGTGCGCTTGTCGTTCGATATGTGATGCATGTCGTTCCGTTTCGCTACAAGATATTCGAATGTGAAGCACATGTTTCGATACTATTGTAGCGAAACATCCGACGGCATATTCTCCCTTGGTGAGGGAACCATAAGGCGATAGGGGATTCATGGAGAATATGGTGCAGGCATGGTTGTCCGTATGGCTCTACGTGACAACCGCCATCGGCGTAGTACTCACGATTCTGATAATCCGAAACCGCAAGAGGTGGAAGACGACTGACGTTCTGTGTGCGTGCGCGCTCGTGGTCCTCGTGCTCCACGTCCTGGAGGAATGGGTCGTACCAGGCGGCCTGCACTACTCGTACAACATTTCCCATGGCAGCGATGTGCTCTCGGCGTATCCCATGAACCGGCTTACCGACATGATCACCAATTTCGGCGGCATTGTGTTGGGCTGTGTCGTGCTCGCTTGCGGAGGTTTTCGAAAGCCGGGTGCCATCGCGGTGATGGTCTTCTGCTTCGCGGAAATGGGCATACACGTTGCCATCGGCGTGCAGGACCTAACGCTTTTCTGGCCCTATGGTATGCGGGTGCTTTATTCGCCTGGACTCGTCACGTC
>USOR01000114.1 GCA_900556425.1 uncultured Coriobacteriaceae bacterium | reverse complement strand
GGCGCGACACCAGGAAGTTCGTGATGGCAGCTCAAGAGCACGGCCGCCCCGTCGCGAGCCGCCTCTTGCACCAGCTTTCCCAAAAGCACCCGCGCATCGGGGTCGAGCGGACCCGTTGGCTCATCCATGAGCACAAGCTTCGGCTTCATCATGAGTGCGATGACCAGCGCGAGCTTCTGCCGCATGCCATGGGAGTACGAGCCAATCAGGTTACCTAGGCTGTCCATGATGCCGAAATCCCCGGCAAGAGCCACGATGCGTTCCTCGCGATCAGCGACGCTTACCCTGAAGATGTCGGCCAGATAGCTCAGGTACTGGATACCCGAGACATACTCGTAGAGGTCAGGATTGTCGGGAATGTAGGCGGTGCGAGCTTTGCATGCCACGGGCTTTTCGCGCACCGAGAGACCGTCGATGAGCACCTCGCCGGAATCGAAGGCCATGACGCCCACCACCGCGCGAATCGTCGTGGTCTTTCCCGAACCATTATGACCGATGAAGCCGTGAATTTCGCCAGGAGCAACAGTGAGCGAAAGTCCGTCGACTGCCGTCTTATCCCCGTAGGTCTTCGTGAGGTCTCTCACCTCAAGCACGTTTTCCATGGGCTATCTATCCCTCCTCGACTTGCGACGCACGGCAGCGTAGATGATGGCAGGCGCGGGGACGAACAGCAGGAGGAAGAACTTGCTCACGACGGTGCCCGTGCCGGTTGGCCCGAAGTGAAGCGGGATGACATCTGGAAGAAAGAACAGCGCCGCGACGATGACGACGAGCGTTATTGCGGTGAGTAGGACCACGGTCATGACGGATACCTTGCCCATTTCAACCCCTTTCCGACAACCGGACACCAATCCTGTCGTCTGCAAATTACATTTCCATTACAGTAATATTCTCATAATGATAATATTAAATCAAGGAGCGGTAAGAAGTGGGCTTGCAAAGAGTTACGCTTCCGAATCAGGCGGGGAGACGATGAGGCCGAGCGTACGCATCTTGCGACCTGATGCGGGCTCATTGCACTCCAACGGTTTCAGAATCTCCGAGATGGCCTGCACGACCTTCACAAGCTCTTCGTCCGTGAGGCGTGCGTGCACGAGTGAGAAGCCCGACATGTCAGCCTCTATGTCGATGTCGGGCGAATCGCAGTATCGGCCGAACTGGCGGGCGAACCCGAGCATGTAGCGCGTGAACGCCTGCATGTAGAGGTCTCCGGAGTTCTCGTCGAGCACCCGCCTCAGGTCGGCGGTGATGTCCGTCGCCACGGCATAGGTCTTCTCGACAGTGCCGCGAATCGGCGTCTCCCCTATCACCTTGAGAACGCCAGCTTGCTGCATCTGCTTGAGGTTTCGGTAGAGCGTGGCTTGGGGAATGTCATCGAAGACTGCGGCCAGTTCCTTTGCCGTGGCGCTTTCACGCCTGTCGATCTCGAAGAGCAGCCGCGACTTAACGGGACTGGTAAGGCAGTCGATTATCTTGTCTGAGTCGTGCCGTCCCATGTCCCTCCTTTGCGACTGCGAGAATATTATCATGGCGAGAGCATATGACAAACCAGCCGAGGCTCCATGGCATCCAGAACCTTGGTCGCACCACCGAGAGCGTATAATTCGCTACGCGCCGAGTTCGGCGGTCGTGTACGTGCCATGGTCTTCGTAGCGATAGCTCGCGTCGATGCCTTTCATGTGAGCACCCTTGAAAGCGCAAGGAGCTTATACCTCTCGTTCGACCTGGCCGCGCTGCGAGAGAAGCAGACCTGCGATGGTGAGCATCAGCCCGACGACGATGGGCATGGTGAGCGGCTCGCCCAGCAGAATGATCGAGGCGGTCGACGTGATGGCGGGGACGAGGTAGATGTACGTCGTCGAGACCACAGCGCCGAGTCTGCGCACCGCCACGTTCCAGGTTACGAAGCACGCCGCAGAGGCGATTAGTCCCAGGAAAAGCAGATTCGCGACATTATCCCAGGCAAGCGCCTCGCGCACCGTGGGCAAGTCGCCACCGAACAGGACGCTTGTCGGGATGATGAAGACAAGGCCCCAGAGGAAGGTGCGCTTGGTGGACGCGATGGTCTCGTAGCCAAGCTCGCCGATGCGCTTGACAAGCATCGAGTAGACGGCCCAGACGACGGCCGCCAGGAGAGCGAGCAGGTCGCCGAGGTATGAGAGGCCGCCAAAGGCCGACATCGCGTCCTCGCCACCCGTGCTCACGCCGACAAGCACGAGACCACCCATCGCCAACAGAAAGCCGATGACGAAGCGCACGTTCAGGGCGAAGCGATCCCCACGTATCATCGCGATAATCGCTGTGAACAACGGCGAGGCCGCCACGATGACACCTACTGCCGTTGCCGTCGTGAACACGAGCGCGATGTTCTCGAGCAGGTAATACGCGGCGATGCCCGTCGCCCCGGCAAGGACGAAGAGCCATTCGTGACGACGCTCATGCAGGTGCATGATGTGCGGACGTAGGATACAAAGCGTGATCGTGCCGATGACGAAGCGAATCGCCAGGATCTGCAATGGCGTGAAATCGACGAGGAGCACCTTGGTCGAGACAAAGGTAAGACCCCAGACGAGAATGGTGAACAACGCGACGAGATGGTACCTCACTGAACGTCGCCCCCGGCGGCCATCGCGCGATAGGCAGCAGGCGTCGAGCCGATGCGCTGCTTGAAGGCACGTGTGAGATGGGCCTGGTCGGAAAAGCCGGTTGCGGCCGCCACGTCAGCGGGACTCACCCCGCGGACAAGAAGATCGCGAGCGCAGTCGACCCGCATCGAGAGAAGATGCTGGGATGGCGTAATGGAGAACTGTCGCCTATATGCCCTGATGAGCGCATACTCCGAGATTCCCTCCCATTGCGCGATCTCCCCCACCGCGACATGGTCTGCCATGTGGCCACGAAGGTAGGCGTACGTCCTTAGCGCGGCCTCGTGATTGCGCCGCGAACTCGCAACGTCTGGTTCTGCTATCCCGTTCGGCGCAAGAGCGATTCGCAAGGCGATCAGCGCATCCTCGGCCCCATGTCTGTCGGCAGCGCGTTCCACGACATCCGCAAACACCGTGAACGCATCACGCGCACCACAGTTTCTCAGAACCGGCCCCGCAAGTTTTGTCGAGCCAAACGCGCGCACGGGCAAGGCGAAGCTATCGTACGCGAAGGTCCCTTCCCCACTCTGAACGCACCCGTGCACGTCACCAGGATTGAACACGACGACATCACCGGATACGAGCGCGTATGTCTCGCCATTGCACTCGAGCATCCGCATGCCACGACGCACAAGGCCGATTACGTAGTGACTGTGGGAATGGGGTGCAAACGGCTGCAGAAAGCCCTCATAGGCCCTCCGTTCGCCTTCAACATGGTGCAGTGGCGTAACCACGCATGAGGGACTCGCTTGCGTCGGGCTGACCGCCTCGCCTTTTCCGATATGAACCATGCCGTGCCATTCCAGTCAACATGCTCGCCTTTGCCAATGTCTCGCAAGCATACTGCAATCGCGAAAAGCATTCTTGAACGCAATTGCGCATACAAAAAAACACCGTCCCGAATGGGACGGTGCCTTGTGCTTCTTTGGATGCGAGAGTTACTCGGCGCTTTCCTCGGTAGCAGCCTCTTCGGTGGCCTGTTCGGCCTCGGCGGCCTCAGCAGCAGCCTCGGCGACCTCGGAGACGCTCTCCTCTTCCTTGGCCTCGTCCTCGGCAGCAGCAGCCTCCTTCTCGGCCTTCTCGGCATCGCGAGCGGCTTTCTCGGCGTACTTCTTGGCGCGCTCTTCCTTGGCAGCCTGCTTGGCAGCACGCTCCTCGGCGGCCTTGGCGGCCTTCTCGGCGGCGGCAGCCTGCTTGGCGGCCTTCTCGGCGGCCTTGCGCTCCTTGAGCTGGTCGGCGGCGGAACCGAACTTGTTGGAGAAGCGCTGGACACGTCCGCCGGTATCGACGAACTTCTGCTGACCCGTGAAGAACGGATGGCACTCGTTGCAGAGATCAACGACGAGCTCGGGCTTGGTCGAGCGGGTCTTGAAGGTGTTGCCGCAGCTGCAGCGCACCGTGCACTCGACGTAATCGGGATGGATATCGGGTTTCATTGTTACTCCTTCTATGTGCCTTAGTTTCCGACCAAGGCGTGAAACAGTCTAAAATATGATACCAGCATCTCATACGCATAGCCAGACCTTATTTTGCCATATCGCCACATATCGATTTGTCTGCATCGTATTTGCAAAACGGGTGTACTCTTGGGCGAAGAACAGCAGACCAAGGAGCAGGTCATGGTCGAGAGAAGATATCGCTCGTCGCAGCCTCGGCGCCCAACACAACCCCGGCGCGCGCCGCAAACCCAGCATTCAACTCGCACACGACAGCCATATCAACAGCAGTACCAGAGAAGCAACTACACGCAACGCCAAACTCCACGGGGCACCTCCA
>USOR01000113.1 GCA_900556425.1 uncultured Coriobacteriaceae bacterium | reverse complement strand
CCCGTTCTCAAGGAGAACGGCGTCGTCGATTCAGGTGGTTTCGGTCTGGCCATTCTTATCCAGAGCTTCATCGCCGCGTTGACTGGCGAGCAAGCTCACCTTGCCTCCGCTGAGGATTTTACGCACGCTGAGGCGAAAGTCGCCATCGAGCATGTGCGCGATTGGGCAGGTTCGGACTACATGTACTGCACCGAGTTTCTCCTGCACAGCGACGAGGTCGATACGGTCGAGGCACTCGAGTTTCTCGCATCTATCGGGGACTGCGAGCTGCTCGTTGGCGCTCATCCCGACTTCAAGGTACACGTGCATACGGATACGCCGGGCACGGTGCTTACCTACATGACAGATCGCGGTCAGGTTTCCGAGGTCTTCATCCACAACATGGTGCTCGAGAGCGAGGAGCGTGCTGATGGTATCGCTGCCGATGAGGCAACACGCCAGCCAGCCGAGCGCAAACCCATCGCGTTTATTGCCGTTGCTGCGGGTGATGGTATGGCAAACATTTTGCGATCTCTCGGTGTCGACCATGTCGTTTCCGGCGGTCAGACCATGAACCCCTCGACAAAGGATTTGCTCGATGCCATCGAGCAGGTAAACGCCGACTCGGCTATCCTGCTCCCCAATAACAAGAACATCATCATGGCTGCCAACGCCGCAGCTGATAATGCCGATATCCCGTGTAGGGTCGTTCCCACAACGTCAACGCCCGCGTCGTTTTCCGCCATGCTCGTTGCGAACTCGGAAGGTGACCTCGATGAAATCGCCGAGGCCATGACCGAAGTGCTCGATGAGGTCAAGTGTGGTGAGGTGACGACTGCCATCAAGGACTCCAAGACCTCGGATGGCCACGAGATTCATCCGGATGATGTCATCGGTATCGCCGATGGTTCGCTCGATGTCGTTGGCAAAAGTGTCGAGGAAGTTACGCTCGCCCTCATTGACGAGCTTAACGACGACCTCGACTCGCTCACGCTCCTTGCGGGAGAGGATTTTGCCCAGGAGGATTTCGAGAAGCTCGTCGAGCAGGTCGAGGAGCTGTATCCCGACCTTGAAATCGACGCGCAACGCGGTGAGCAGCCTCTATATCCCATCGTTTTCTCGATTGAATAGGCGCAGGTGATGTAGGAGATGCAGATGGAGAAGATAGCAATCGTGACCGACAACGCTTGCGATGCGTCGGATGCTGAGCTTGCCGAACTTGGCGTCAAGTGTGTGCACCTCAAGGTCATCGAGCCTGACGGCACGCATTTCCCCGAGGACAACACCATCGAGAATATCGAGGCCTTCTACGATTACATCGTCGATTGTGACAAGCTGCCCTCGACGTCCATGCCGCCGCTGCTTGACTTTGCCCAGCTCTACACCGACCTTTCCCTTGCCGGCTACACGCATGTGATTTCTTTGCACATCTCGTCGCGTATGTCGGGAACCGTCCACACTGCTCGCATGGCTGCCGAGAGCGCTCCCATCCCCGTCGAGGTCATCGACACGCATTGCAATACCGTTGCTCAATACCTCTTCGTGCGCCGCATTGCGCAGCTGCGCGAATATGGCCTGAGCTTCGAGGAGCTCGTCGAGGCCGCTCATGATCTCGAAGGCAAGACGAGCATCTGCTTCATGCTCGATAAGCTTCGCAATCTCGTCAAGGGGGGGCGTACCGGAAAGGCGACCGGCCTTGCCGCGGCCCTGCTCAAGATCAAGCCGCTCCTCACGGTCGACCCGGAAGGCGAGGTCGAGATGTTCGGCAAGGCCAAGTCACCCAAGCGCGCTATCACCAAGCTCGTGCAGCGTTACAAGGAGCTCGAAGAGCACCTCGGGCCACTCGAGTGCTGTTTTGCCCACACGCGCAACATGGGCGGTGTTGACGAGTTGCGCGAGGCCATGATTGAGGCGGGCATCAAGCTGGTTGAGGTTGGCGTGCGCATGGTTGGTCCTGTCATCACGACGCATGTCTCGACCGGCTGCTTCGGCTTTGCCTACATCCCGCAAGACGAGCGGGTGCTGGGGCTTGCATAATGACTTCACGCGGGGATTCCGACTTTCTGCTTGATTGCGACGTCGGCAAGATACGCGCTGTGAGTCCTGCACGCGCGAAGAACCTCTCCAAGCTCGGTATCTCAACGGTGCGGGGACTGCTCGAGAACTACCCACGCCGCTACATAGACCTTTCCAACGTCGAGACAGCTGCCCGCGCTCCCATCGGCCAGTTCGTGACCGTCGTGGGCACGGTCGATGAGGTCGTCGAGAAACAGCCGCGCAGGCGTCTGCACATCCTCGAAGTATCCGTCTTCGACGGTACGGGCGTCATCATCGCCACCTGGTTCAGGCAGCCCTGGATGGCTGCCAAGTTCGAGCGTGGCATGCGCGTCGCGTTTTCGGGGAAGGTCGCGTTCGAGTACGGGTTCAAGCGCATGGCCAATCCCTACGTCGCCTTCTTGGGCGAACCGGGCCAGGAGCAGACGCGCCTTGTCCAAATGCTCGCCGTGCACCCAGCTACCGAGGGCATCTCGACAACGTGGATGCGCCGCTTCATCGCAAACGCGCTTGAGCAGACGGCGGATATGAGCGACCCGCTTCCCGTTGCCCTGCGGCTTAAACACAAGCTCATCGGTAAGAAGGCGGCTCTGCGCCAGATTCACTTTCCCGAAAACCGTACGCAGATGCTTCAGGCTCGCAAGCGCTTGGCTTACGAAGAGGTCCTGTGCCTGCAAATCGAGATGATGCGCTTGCGCCGTGCCGAGACACGCGATGGCGAGCCGACTGCCCATGTGCCAGGGCAACGGATGGATGAGCTGCGTGCACAGCTCCCGTATACGCTCACAAGCGAGCAAGAGCAGGCCATCGCAGACATCGTGGATGATATGACCGCACCGCGCAGCATGAATCGAATGCTCCTGGGAGATGTCGGTACGGGCAAGACCATCGTTGCGGCCTTTGCCTTGGCGCTCAGTGCCGACAGCGGGTGCCAGGCGGCCATGATGGCACCGACCGAGGTGCTGGCGCGCCAGTATGCGAGCAAGCTCGGTCCGCTCTTCGATGCGGCGCACATCAGCTGGGGCATCCTTACGGGGGCGACCGATCCCGAGGAGCGCGAGCGGCTCCTGGAGGAGGCGCAAGATGGTACGCTCCAAGTGCTCTTCGGGACACATGCCCTCATCGAGCCCACGGTGAATTTCGCACGCCTCTCGCTCGTCATCATCGACGAACAGCATCGCTTCGGCGTCAACCAGCGTGCGGCTTTGCGCATGAAGGGGCCAGGCTGCGACTTGCTCGTCATGACGGCTACCCCCATCCCGCGCACGCTTGCGCTCACCCTATACGGTGACCTCGAGACGAGCTACATACGTACGCGCCCGGGTAACGTTCAGCCAACGCATACGGAGCTCATCTCGCGCGACGCGCGGGGAAGGGCCTACGAGGCAATCAAGGAGGCTCTCGCGCAAGGACGGCAGGCCTATGTCATCTGCCCGCTCGTGGGTTTGACGCGCGAACGCAGGGCGGAGCGCATCGAGGACGGATCGCTCCTCGCTCGCGAGTGGGAGCGATATCTCCGATCCCAAGGCCGCCGAGGAGGAAGCTGCTCGTCTGCAGCGTGACGTCTTCGCGGGCTACCGCGTCGGGTTGCTCACGGGTCGCATGAGCGCGGAGGAGAAGCAGCGGGCCATGGATGCCTTCAATGTGGGCGATATTGACGTGCTCGTTGCTACGACGGTCGTCGAGGTAGGCGTAGACGTTCCCAATGCGACGATGATGCTCATAGAGGATGCCGAGCGCTTCGGTCTCTCGCAGTTGCATCAGTTGCGTGGACGTGTGGGGCGTGGCAAGCATCCGGGGACGGTCTTTCTCGTGGCAGACCCCGGCAAGGATGATGTCGACATGCGGGCACGCCTCGATGCCTTCGTGAGTACGACGGACGGCTTCGAGCTTGCGGAGGCAGATTTGCGTACGCGCCACGAAGGAGACGTGCTCGGAAGCAGGCAACATGGTGCCGAGACGCTCAAGCTCGTCAACGTTATCGATGACGCGCAGCTCATCGCCTGCGCGCATGCAGACGCGCTCGAGATTCTTGATGCCGACCCGGACCTCGTCGCAGCCGAGCACAAGGCGCTTGCCGCCGACATCGAGCGGACATTCGCAAATCTGGACGAGACGACGAGCAGGGGAGCGTAGCATGCGCATTATCGCTGGCGAGTTCAAGGGCCGCATCATCGAAAGCCCGAGCGAGAAGACGACGCGTCCGACGACCGATCGCGTGCGCGAGTCCATCTTCTCGTCCATCTACTCGCGTCTGCCCGAGCTTGCCGACGTGGACGTGCTCGATGCTTTTGCGGGCAGCGGCGCTTTGGGTATCGAGGCGCTTTCGCGTGGTGCGCACGGCTGCACCTTCATCGAGCGTGACCGTGCCGCCCGTGACGTACTCGAG
>USOR01000112.1 GCA_900556425.1 uncultured Coriobacteriaceae bacterium | reverse complement strand
CGAGGAGCTTGACCCAGTACACAATGTCCTTGCCAGCGAGGGGGTGATTGAAGTCGATGGTAGCGACTTGATTCTCAACGCTTACTACCTTGGCCGGAATCGGCTCGATATTGCGCGGGGAAGTCCATCCAATATACTCGCCGACAGGCAGGTTCTCACCGTTGGGAACCTTGTAAGTGGGGAAGTGCTGCACGGCGCTCTCGTCGTACTCGCCATAAGCGTCAGCCGCCGCGAGCTCGACGGTGCGCTCTTCGCCCGGTTCCATCTCGAGCAAGGCGTCCTCAAGGGCTTTCATGACCTGCCGCCTGCCGAGGATTATCTCGTGGGGAGTGCCTTCGCAATCGTCGAAGACCTCGCCATTGGGAAAACTGCCCCGATACAGAAAACGCGCAGTCTGTCCTTTGTGTGCCATGCCAGTCCTTTCGTCATGTGGGAGGTGCCGAAAGCGCCCCCGCTGCTCACCCGAGCTAGCCGATTAATGCCAACGCTGAGAGGTGAGGAAAAATCCCTCGACGGGCTTGATCTCGCTATCGTCATCAACAAGATCAGCAGCGAGCTCTTCGGCGTTGTTGCAGATCGCGCTCACGGGAGCCTCGATCTCGTCGACCTCTACAGTCTCTTCAGTAATCTTCTCGTCAGCCATGGTTTCCTCTCCTCTTCGTCGAATGCAAGGTTGCCAGACCTCGGCGGTTACGCCCTCATAACCCATGCGAGGGCAACTCGTATGAAATTCTGGCGTCCATCAGATGGTAGTTCCCAGCTCGCCGTATGCATATCGTATGAAAGGTATGAGATTAGACACGACCTATCAAACTCCCCGCTCGATGGCCTGCCGTAAGTCAAGGCGATAGGGTGTGTATCAATAGCGAGCAAATAGAGGGTCTGTCCCCCAATTGCCAGTCCTGGCGAGGAAGGGTCTGTCCCCCAATTGCCAGATGAGTTTGCAGGAGGAGATTCGTGAACCAGAACATCGATGGTAATGCTGGTACCGTCACAAACGACGGCGAGGCACAAGGCGTCCGCAGATACCAAAATCCCGTGCTCGTGGGCATCATTTTGCTCATTTCGGGAATATCAGTGGCGATGATTCAGTACAAGGTCCCCACCATCATGACAAACCTCATGGGAATTTTCAGGATGGACGCGGCGACCGCTTCCTGGCTCATGTCGATTTTCACGCTCGTGAGTATTTTTGTCGCGTTGCCGGCTGGCGCGCTCGCGCAGCGCTTCGGCGCAAGGCGCATGCTCGTCATTGCATGCGGCATCGCCATTCTCGGTTCGCTCATCGGCCTCTTTTCCGAAACGAGTCCGATGCTTATCGCTTCGCGTGCGGTTGAAGGTGCCGCTCTCACGATTCTCACAACCTGCGGACCGATTATCGTTCAGCAGAATGTGAGTCCTGACAAAGTTGGCACTTCGATGGGAATCTGGGGCATTTGGGGCTGTCTGGGATCAACTGTCGCCGCCGTGCTCACGCCAACCGTCTTTGGCATGTGGGGTTTCGATGGTCTCTGGATTGCATTTGCCGTGGTCAGCGCTGTTGCAGCTGTTCTCGTGCTGATCTTTATCCGCAAACCGCAAGCTGCTTCTGTGGCAGCCGAGGGTCCGGCAGCCGAGGGTCTGTCCCCCGATGCCCGCGAATCGCAAGAAGCTGGCATGCAAGGGTCTGTCCCCACCGCGCCAGTGAAGCCTCGCTATCGTGATATCTTCTCGAAGGACATGTTCCTGTTCTTCGGCGCGTTCGTTGTTTACAACATCTGCATGCTCGCGATTCTCGCGTTTGTGCCGACAATTCTGCAGATGCAGGGGTTCGATCCAACGCTCTCGGGCATCATCAGCACGGCCCCCATGCTGCTCTCGATTATATCCTCGCCGCTTTTCGGAGTGATCTCTGACAAAATCGGGCGAAACAAACCGCTGCTCATCATCGCCATGTTCGTCATGGGTCCCTGCACCTTCTTGCTCTACACGCAAACGGGTCCGCTACTCTGGGTGGGCGTCTTTGCGATGGGTCTGCTCGGCATGGGCGGCATCGGTCAGTACCTATCGGGGTTTACGAAGCTGCTGCCGAGTCCGGAGCTCGCGTCTGTGGGCATGGGTGTTCTCGTGACCTTTCAGGGCGTTGGCCAGTTTCTCGGCACATTCTTCGTGCAGATGCTGCTCGGTCCACAGCTGACCGAATGGTGGTTTGCTGGCATGGTGCTCATGTTCCTTGGATTTGCGGGAACGGCCCTTATCGCCATCTGCAAGCTTCGTTGATAAAAAGGGGACAGACCCTTCTGTAACGACGCCTCGTATTTCGTTGCGTATCAAGAAGGCAAGAAGGGGACAGACCCTCGTTTGCCTGGATCCTCGCTCGCCTGCAGGTGGCAAGAAGGGGACAGACCCTTCCGCACCCCTTCCGCATCGTCCCCTCGCGCTCTCGCTACCTGCGCTTTCATTCCGCATATCACGCACGTCATACTTTTTATACGATGGTGCCGCATGTCCGCAGACGATATATTTATTCTGCAAGTTGGGTTTATATTCGCGCATCATGCATATCATGTCTCCCCGCAGTCGTAGGGAGCCATGCCATCATGCGCGGGCTATATCCACCATCGAACGCCACTCTCTCGGGGGGGGGGGGCACTCGTAGCATGTGCATCGTGCTGTGCGAGTCAAGGGGGCGTGCCATGAGCGAAGCGACAACGGATCAGGAGACTGGTCCAACTACCGAGCGCAAGCCTATCGGCGGAAACGAGGCTGATTTCGAAGCTGTCCTTATCGACGGCATCTTGGGTTTTAGCCTGTCGATCGGCAACGCGATTCTATTGCTTGTCGGAGCCGTCTCGCATGCTGGCTCCTTCTTCGACGCAGCCCTCATGCTCGTCGTATCGGCATTCGTTACCGCTCTATTCTTCAAGGCCGTGCAGCTCAGGACGGATACCATTTCTGCGCATCTGCCCCGTGTGGTGTACGTGTGCCTCCACGCGCTCTGCTTCCTCACGTCCGTTGTCGGGATGTTTCTGGGGCTTCAATACGTCGCTGCGGTTGCTGCCGTACTCGGCCTGGCCGACACTCTTATTCTCTACGGGCGCTTTCTTGCAGCGCTTGCCCGCAAGGCGCTCATGCTCGTTGTCGATACGGCGTTTCTGTATCCGGGCATCCTGATGATGATCATCGTCAACGTGCCCGTTCCCTACGATGCCGTCATTTTGTCGGCCCTGGTGCTCGTCACCATAGTGGTCGCGTTGCTTTTCATGCGCCGAAACTATGATTTCGGCGAGTTCATCAGCGCGGCCGACTCCAAGGCCCGCAGTATCAAGGTCAAGGGAAACGTCCATACGCTGTTTCTCGTCGGTTTCATGATCGGCGCGTTCCTGCTCTTCAATCCGCTGCCCTTTACCATGCAAGTGTCGAACGTGGCGCTCGGTCTTGCCTTTACGCTTGCGGGTGTCGGTTCGCTGCTTATGCGCCAGATAAACGAGCGGGATACGAAGGATGCGCTGCGCAAGACCATGGGGCTCGTCTCCCTCGTGCTGCTTTTGCCGCTGGCCCTTGTCCCAGGCGAGATTAAGCTCGTGCTTCTGACCTGCTATAGCTGCTATGTCATCCTTGAGACGATTACCATTCTTGATGCGATTATCGAAACCGTGCGATTTAACCTCATTGCCGCCATGTGGCTCATTAGCAAGGAGTGCTCGGTGTTCTTTGGTGGCATTGCCGTGGGCGGAGCGATATTTGCGCTTCTTCCCTGGATTGCCCAGATGCTTGGTCCCGAATATGCCCTGCTTGTTCTCTGCATTGTGGCGGCTGCGCTTTGCGCATGGTTGCAGATCAAGGTTAACTACCAGATTTATCCCTTTGCCCCCGTCATCGAGGAGGATGTTGACGAGGAGGTAAGCGCCCATATCGAGCGCAATGGGCGTCGCAAGGCGCAATGGCATCAAAAGGTCGATGCCGTGTGCGAGCAGTATCACCTCTCGCCACGCGAGCGTGAGATTCTGCCCATTCTGCTGAGGGGCCGCGATGCCAAGTACATCATGGACACTTTCTACATCTCGCAGTCCACGGCCAAGACGCACATCTACAACATCTACCGCAAGTTCGGCATTCACTCGCGCCAGGAGTTGCTCGACTTTGTCGAGGATATCGAGTTCATGGACTTTGCGATGCCCGATGATTCCGCCGAGCAAGAAGACGCTGCTCGGGAATAAGGGGACGGAATAAGGGGACAGACCCTCCCGCTCCAAAACGGCCGCGTGGCAATAAGGGGACAGACCCTTTGGCGCCTGCTCCAAAACGGCCGCGTGGCAATAAGGGGACAGACCCTTTGGCGCCTGCTCCAAAACGGCCGCGTGGCAATAAGGGGACAGACCCTTTGGCGCCTGCTCCAAAACGGCCGCGTGGCAATAAGGGGACAGACCCTTTGGCGCCTGCTCCAA